>JAFUJY010000053.1 GCA_017467985.1 Bacillota bacterium | reverse complement strand
CGAAGCTTACGCTGGTGATTGCCCGCGTATATGCACGGATTATTGCAGGTACACCTACACTGGTGGTACTGATGATCCTGTTCTATGTAATCTTCGGGAAATCGGACCTCAGCGGCCTGATCGTTGCCATCGTTGGTTTTGCGCTGACCTTCGCTTCCTTTGTGTTCAGCCATCTGGCGCTGTGCGTGGAGGGCGTGGACCGGGGGCAGACCGAGGCGGCCTATGCCCTCGGCTATACGCGCAACCAGGGCTTCTTTAAGATTATCCTGCCCCAGTCCATGAAGGCATTCATGCCCACCTATACGGGCGACGTGATAGGGCTGATCAAGGCGACCTCCGTTGTAGGCTATATCGCTGTAAATGATCTGACCAAGATGGGCGATATCATTCGCAGCAATACCTATGAAGCGCTGTTCCCCCTGATCGCAGTGGCAGTGATCTATTTTATGATCACTTGGGGCGCAGCAGCGCTGTTGGGCGTGGCGCAGCGGAAGATGGATTCCCAGCGCCGCAAAGAAAAGAATATCCTCAAGGGGGTGAAGAGATGATTCAAATCAAGCATTTGCAGAAGGCATATTCCAATATAACGCCCCTTAAGGATGTCTGCGTGGATATTCACAGGGGAGATGTAATTTCCATCATCGGCCCCTCCGGTACGGGCAAATCCACGCTGATCCGCTGCATCAATATGCTGGAGAAGCCCACCTCCGGCGAAATCTGGGTAAATGGCCAGTGTATCACCGATAAGAAGTGCGATATCAGCAAGGTCCGGCAGAAGATGGGCATGGTGTTTCAGTCCTTCAACCTGTTTCCGCATCTGACCGTGATCGAAAACATCATGAAGGCGCCCGTTGATCTGCTGGGGAAATCCCGGCAGCAGGCCTATGATGACGGTATGCAGCTGCTGCGAATGGTGGGCCTGGCGGATAAGGCGTTCAATTATCCCGATAACCTGTCCGGCGGACAGAAGCAGCGTGTGGCGATTGCCCGCACGCTGGCCATGGAGCCGGAGATCATCCTCTTTGATGAACCTACTTCCGCATTGGACCCCACGATGGTGGGCGAGGTTCAGGCCGTTATCCGTGATCTGGCCCGCAAGGGATTGACCATGATGATCGTCACACATGAAATGTCCTTCGCCCGGGAAATTGCCAACCGCGTGTTCTACATGGACGACGGCGATATCTATGAGGACGGTACCCCGGAACAGATCTTTGATCATCCTCAGAAGGAAAGAACCATTCACTTCATTCGCCGCCTGAAGGTGCATGAAGCATATATCACCTCCCGTGATTTTGATTTCTTGGGATTGGTTTCTGAACTGGAAGAATTTGGGCGCAAGAACCAGGTTTCCCAGAAGACAATCTACAGGATGCAGACCGTATTTGAGGAGCTTTGCGTGCAGATTATCCTGCCGCAGCTGTCCGGAGATTTTTCCATGTCGGTAATTACCTCCTATTCCCAGCAGGATGAACAGGCAAGCATGCAGATCAAATACTCCGGCAATGCCTTTGATCCGGCAGATACGGAAAATGTGCTTTCCATGAAACTGGCGCAAAATGCTGCAAAAGAAATCGTGTATACGCCCATTCAGGAAGATGCATTCAGGAACAGGGTCGACCTGATCATAAAATAAATCACAAGGCGATCGGGCTCTTCGCCAATAGCATATGGCAAAGTAAAAAGCACCCAACCAGGTTTGCTCAGTACCATACTGAACCTACCCGGCCGGGTGCTTTTTTGCTGCCATTATTTCAAGACAAAAAGAAATCCCACCCAGGAATTGGTTCAAATCCTGAGTGGGATTTTGGCTCCATGGGCAGGATTTGATACAATAGGGGTTGTTGTTATGGAGTGTCAAACACAATTAATCAAGAAAAGTTATTTCGTTCGACAAAAGTCGCTTGAAAAAGTTTTAATAATACAAAGAAAGTCGCTTGAAAAAGTTTTAAAAATTGGATATACTAAAGATGCGAACGAGGGGGTGATGGAGTGTTACGGCGAAAAATTGAGCAGAAGCTTGTAGAGTGGAAGAATTTACCTGATCACAAGCCGTTGGTTATCAAGGGCTGCAGACAGTGTGGAAAGACATTTTCTGTGCTTGACTTTGCAAAAAAGAATTATGAGCATGTGGTTTATTTGAACTTTTTTGTGAATCCACAGTATGCATCTGTGTTTTCCGGATCATTGGAAGTTGATCATATCACCATGATACTGTCGGCACTAATGGGGCGAGATGCAATCTTTGAAGCGGGTAAAACAATCCTTGTACTTGATGAAATTCAGGAATGTCCGGATGCCCGGACTGCATTGAAGTTTTTTAAGCTGGATGGTCGTTATGATGTGATCGGAACAGGATCACTTTTGGGTGTCAAGGGCTATGGCGATAAAGAACCAAAATCCATTCCTGTTGGCTATGAAACTGTCATTGATATGTATCCTTTGGATTTTGAAGAATTCCTATGGGCCAACGGAATTTCGGAACAGATTATTATGCTGCTCAAAAAGCATTCGCAGGAAAGAACTGTCGTGCCGGATGCCTTGCATCAACGACTGCGTGATTTGTTCCTGCAGTATACAGTGGTTGGCGGCATGCCGGATGCAGTGCAGAGATTTGTCAACACAAAGCGAATGGATGAAGTATTGCAAATTCAGAGGGATATTGTCCGTTCCTATGAAGATGATATGGTCAAGTATGCGGAAAAGAAGGATAAGCCTGTCATCAAAGAATGCTTCCAATCTATTCCTAAACAGTTGAGCAAAGAGAATAAAAAGTTCCAGTATTCCGTAGTAAAAAAGGGCGCGACTGCATCCAAATTTCAGGGAAGTCTGCAATGGATAGAAGATGCCGGTATCATATCCCGCTGTTATAATCTTTCCATTACCGAGCTTCCTCTGGATGGAAATGCGGAAAAAGATATATTTAAGGTATATATGCGGGATATGGGCTTATTTGTTTCTATGCTTGAAGATGGTACCCAGTTTGATATTCTGCAAGGCAATTTGTTTGGCTATAAGGGTGCAATTTTCGAAGGAATTATCGCGGACATTTTCTCTAAGATGGGGCGTAAGTTATATTATTTCCATAAGGATTCAGGCCTTGAAATTGATTTTGTAATTCGCTACAAGGGAGAATGTGTGTTGGTGGAGGTAAAAGCAAGTTCGGGTAACACCAAGAGTACGAAGACCATTTTGAAACACCCTGAAAAATACCATGTAAAGAAGGCAATTAAACTGGGTGACTATAATGTGGGCTACTCTGAACAAATATTGACATTGCCGCTGTATATGGCTTTTTTGCTGAATGAAACCTGATTGGAAAAAAGACATGCATTTCAAAGCATCTCAATGCATGTCTTTTCTTTTGTTTTGATTGCTATGGAAATCGTTTGGGGAATCAGTTATTCAATCAGACTTCCAGTGCATCCAGATCCTCCTGTGTGAAATTATCCGGGTTTACGCCGCAGCGGCGGCAGGCGGATTCAAAATCCAGCCTGCTCACCTGCGCAATTCCTGTTTTCAGGATTTCTTTTACCACGGCATTGATATG
>JAFUJY010000052.1 GCA_017467985.1 Bacillota bacterium | reverse complement strand
GACTTACCTGCTGCGGTGGGCCTGGCAATAATATACAAAGGCTGCTTCATTACACAATCCTCTTAAACAATTTCTCCATTTGCTGCTTGGTCATGGTCACAATGGTGGGACGGCCATGGGGACAGTTATAGGGGTTGGTAGTCTTAGCCAAAGACTCAAACAACGCCCGCGCCTCCGCCTCCGACAAAGTATTATTGCCCTTTACCGCCGCTTTACAGGCCATCATGGCCATTTTATCCAGCAAAACATCCTGAGAGATATTTCGGCTGCCCTCACTGAGCAGTGCGGCCATATCCTGAAAATCCCCCGCATCCATGGGACCATTAAAAATATAGGGCACACAGCGTACCAGCACAGTGCTCTCCCCGAAAGGCTCCACTTCAAAGCCCATACGGGTAAACAGCTCCATATGCTCCATCACACTGGCATAATCGGAAATACTCAAGTTCACCACCGCAGGCTCCAGCAAAATCTGGGAATCCAGCATTCCCCGGTTCAACACGCTGCGGATCTTATCATACAACACTCTCTCGTGGGCCGCATGCTGGTCCACAATGTATAAGATACCATCCGCCTCTGCCAGCCAATAGGTGAAAAACACTTGCCCTACCAGATGCAGTGAAGATGGATCCGGGAAACGATTGTCCGGCTGGGACTGGGGCTGAGGCTGGGGACGCACCTCCGGTTCCGGCTGCACTTCCACCTTAGGACGCACTTCATACACCGGTGCCGGCTCCTCCAATACGGTGGGCAGCACTTCCTGCCGGCCGCTGTAATAGCCATTTTCCTGCCACAATTCTTTTTTATGGATCTTCTCCTGGGGACGGATTTCCACGGAGGTTTTAGCCTGAGTCCCCATCACCGGAAATACAGATGCCCAGTCTTCTTTTTCTTTCACCGGTTCCTCCACTTGGGGAACCACTTCTGCCTGCACAATGCGGGTCATCAGGTCTTCCTGGCCCAAAGTCCGGGATACCGCTTTGTAGATTTCCTCCCGCACCAGCCCTTCATCGGAGAAACGCACCTCCATCTTGGTGGGGTGCACATTCACATCCACCAGGGACGGATCTAATGTGATCTGCAGTACCGCCATGGGGAAACTTCCCGGCATGACCAGATCCTTATAACACTCCTCCAGAATCTTCTCAATCAGACGGCTACGGATCATTCGTCCATTTAAGTAAAAATGCTGGTAACTGCGATTGGCCCGGGTGGTCTGGGGACGGGAAATAAAGCCCTTCACGCCCAGAACACCATCATAGTCCACTTCCATTAACTCATTCAGCACTTCTTTACCGTAAACCGCATAGACGCAGTTCTTCAGACGATAGTCACCGGGGGTGTGCAGTACCCGGGAATTACCGCGAATATACTGAAAGGAAATCTCCGGATGGCCCATGGCAATCTTCTGCATAAAGTCCGTCACCGCTGCGGCCTCTGCCGCCGGCTTTTTCAGGAACTTGCGTCGGGCGGGCACATTGAAAAACAGCTCTTCCACCTTGAATGTGGTACCGGCCACTGCCGCCACTTCCTCAAAGATCAGCTCTTTACCGCCCTCGTTCACATAACGAATACCTGTCAAGGCATCCGCCGTCTTGGTTAGCACCTCCGTACGGGACACCGCTGCAATACTGGCCAACGCCTCACCCCGAAAGCCCAGGGATGTGACCAGTTCCAGATCCTCCGCACTGCGGATTTTGCTGGTGGAATGGCGCAAAAAAGCATTGCGTACCTCTCCCGCCTCAATACCGGAACCATTGTCCGTCACCCGCAGGTAAGAAATACCGCCATCACGCACCTCTACGGTAATGGCCGTAGCTCCCGCGTCAATGGAGTTTTCCACCAATTCTTTGACAATGGATGCGGGCCGTTCAATGACTTCACCCGCCGCAATCTTATTAATCGTGCCGGAATCCAGCACCTGAATTCGTGCCATTATCTGATCTCCTTCGCCTGATTGCTCAGGTCATACAATGTCTGCAAAGCCTGCATAGGGGTCATTTCCAACACCTTCAGGCTCTTTAGTTTATCAATCAATTCTTCCTGCTTGGGGTCATCGGCCGCGAAAAGGCTCATCTGGAAACCGGAATCCACCACTTCGCTGCGGGCCTTGATAGCTGTACCGCTGCCCGGGTTCGTATTATTTTCCAGCAGGTCCTTTAGGATCTCCTGGGCACGATGCACCACCCAATGGGGTAAGCCCGCCAGCTTGGCCACTTCAATACCGTAGCTCCGGTCACCGCAGCCCCGCTGAATTTTACGAAGAAATACGATATCATCACCGCTTTCCTTGATGGCTACACAATAATTATGTACGCCGTCCAGCTGGCCTTCCAGCTCCGTCAGCTCATGATAATGGGTGGCAAACAGGGTCTTGGCACCGATGGTCTTCTTGTCGCTGATGTATTCCACCACTGCCCAGGCAATGCTCAGACCATCATAGGTGGACGTACCACGGCCGATTTCATCCAAAATCAGCAGACTGGCAGATGTGGCGTGGCGCAGAATGTTGGACACCTCTGCCATCTCCACCATAAAGGTACTCTGGCCGCCTGCCAGATCATCGGAGGCACCCACACGGGTGAAAATACGATCCACCACGCTCAGCTTTGCGGACTCTGCGGGCACAAAAGAACCCATCTGCGCCATCAGACAGATAACTGCCACCTGCCGCATATAGGTGGATTTACCCGCCATATTGGGACCGGTAATAATAGCGATTCTGTCTTCTTTATTATCCAAAATCGTGTCGTTGGGGATAAAGGCATCTTCCTTCATCATGCGCTCCACCACGGGATGGCGGCCCTTGATGATTTCGATGGTTCCCTTTTTATCGCTGACCAGCTTGGGCTTCACATAGTGATTGTTGATGGCGGCCTCACCAAGACTGCGCAGGGCATCCAGCTGTGCTACCTTACCGGCAGTCTCTTGAACTCGCACCAGCTGGGCAGCAATCTGGCTTCTCACCTCGGTAAACAGGTCATATTCCAGGGATACCAGCTTCTCCTTAGCACCCAGGATGGTATCTTCCAGACTCTTTAACTCCTCGGTAATGTAACGCTCGCCGTTGGCCAGGGTCTGCTTACGAATGTAACGATCCGGCACTTCATTCATGAAGGATTTGGACACTTCCAGATAATAGCCAAACACCCGGTTGTAGCCAATCTTCAGGGTACGGATGCCGGTGGCCTCCTTTTCCTTGGCCTCCAACTGGGCCAGCCAGCTCTTACCATCCACATCTGCACGGCGCAGCTTATCCACTTCCGGATGATATCCTTCTTTGATCAGGCGGCCCTCCCGCAGGGTAATAGGCGGCTCCTCATAAATGGCCCGCTCCAGCAAAGCGTGCAGATCAGACAAATCATCAAAGTCCTCTAACATCTCTCGGTAATAGGGAGCCTGCAGCACATTCAAAATACTCTTAATCCCCGGCAATACCTGCAGGGACTGCTTTAAGGCCAAAAGGTCTCTGGCACTGGCATTACCATATGCAATCCGTCCCATCAAACGCTCCATGTCATAGATCTGGGACAGTTCTTCTTTTAATTCCTCGGACAGGATCATATCCTCCACAAAGCACTCCACCGCATCCAGACGCTTCTGGATCTCGTCCTTTTCAATCAGGGGCTGTTCTGTCCATTTGCGCAGCAAACGACCGCCCATGGCAGTCTTGGTGTAGTCAATCACCCACAGCAGCGACCCCTGTCGGCTCTTGTCCCGCAGGGTTTGGGTCAGTTCCAGATTGCGGCGCGTGGCGGAATCCAGCATCATGTACTGTTTCAACGAATACGTAGAAATCTTGGAAATATGGCTCAGGTCCCGCTTCTGGGTCTCTACCAAATAATCCAGCAGCGCGCCCGCTGCGGTCACAGCCAGGGGCATCTCGCTCATGCCCAAGCCTTCCATGGAATGCACATGAAAATGGTGCTTGAGCACATCATCGCAGCGATCCAGCCGGAAATGATGGGCACCGTAGGTGTTCACAAAGATCTCATAGGCCTTCTTCAGGCGGTCAATGTCCAGATCCCCCATATTCTCTTCATTAACGATCATCTCCGAGGGACGGTATTTGGCCACTTCATCCCAGAACTTGTCCTCTTCTTCGAACTCCGTCACACTAAACTCACCGGTGGTAATGTCGCAAATGGCGATACCCATCCGGTCGCAGGTCCGGTTCATGGACATGATATAATTATTGCGCTTCTCCTCCACATGGTCGGAGTTGATGTTGGTACCCGGTGTCACAATTCGGGTGACTTCTCGTTTTACCAGTCCCTGGGCCTGTTTAGGATCTTCCATCTGCTCGCAGATAGCCACCTTGTACCCTTTACTCACCAGCTTCTGCAAGTACCCTTCGATGGCGTGATAGGGAACGCCGCACATGGGCGCCCGCTCCGCCTGGCCACAGTCACGACCGGTCAAGGTGAGTTCCAATTCCCGGGATGCGGTCACCGCATCCTGAAAAAACATTTCATAAAAAT
>JAFUJY010000051.1 GCA_017467985.1 Bacillota bacterium | reverse complement strand
TTTGCGATGTTCAGTGGTATAATTCTGAATGTCCATAGTGTTCGATCCTTTTGGTGTTTTGTGTTGTGGTGACTTAATTCTACCACAGGATCGTCACTATGGATATTTTTTTACTATTGCATGTTCATTTTACAATGCGCCTAAAAAATTTTTTGGAAATTTCGAAAAAAATGAGAAAGCTTTGAAAATTTGTCGTCTGTAGTCCCATAAAGAAGCTTTGCTGCGCGAAGGGAGGAATGTGTTATGAGCATACCAGAAAATCAAAAAGCAGCTGCCGAAGATGAGCAGATCGTTGAAATGTATTGGCAAAGGAATCCGGATGCCATTCAGGAGACCGATCAAAAATATGGCCACCTGCTGTGGACTGTGGCCTATAATGTTCTCTGCGATGCCCAGGATTGTGAGGAGTGCCAAAATGATACCTATCTGCGGGTTTGGAATGCGATCCCTTCCACCAGACCCACCTCGTTTGCTGCCTATGTGGTAAGGGCAGTAAAACGGGTCGCCCTTGACAGATATAAAGAAAAGTCCAGGCAGAAGCGAATCCCTTCTCAATTGACCGTGTCCATAGAGGAATTGAAAAGATCCATCAGCAGCGGCGTAACTGTTGAGGAAGAGTATGACGCGAAAGAAGTCAGCCAAATGATCACGGACTATATTTCCAGCCTAAACGATCGGCAGCAGTATATTTTCATTGACCGTTACTACATGTTAGAGCCTGTGGAGCGAACGGCCGCAGAGCTGCAAATATCGGTACAAACGGCTTATCGGGAAATTGAGAAGATAAAGCGTGGGCTAAAGAGATATTTGGAAAAGAATGGAGTCTATGTATGAATGAGCATCTTTTGGAGGAGGCCGTCAATGGCATTGGTGAAAAACTACTGGAAAAGCATGTGCAGAAAAAGCGTATAGATAACAATGGGGCTGCCTCACTTTGATGGTGAGACAGCCCTTTTGCTGTTATTGGGATTATTTATGTGGTGGAACGGGAAATCAGCTTGGAGGCGATGTAAATGATCTGATTGGCCTGGGTGGGATTGTTGATGCGATCTAAGAGAATGGAAATGATCCGCTTTCCCAATGCGGTCTTGTTTACATTGAAGGAGGTTAGGGGAGGAGTGGAGTATTTGGTTTCCGCAATGTTGTCGAAGCCCACCACCTTTACATCTTTGGGAACGTGGATCTTCAGACTCTTTAAGGCGGACAGAATATTCAGCGCAATGGAATCATTGGCAGCAATAAAGCAATCCGGAAGGGCAGGTAGCTGGGAAATGGCTTTCGCCAATTGTTGGGGCTCATAGGGTAGGGCGTCATCGTGGAGGATGGAGTACTGCAGATCTACCGGCAGCCCGGAGAGAAACAGCGCTTCTTTCATGCCGGTGAAACGCTCATAAAAGGATCGGCAGTGGCGATAGTCTCCTACAAAGCCGAAGGTTTTGCAATCTTCCTCAATTAGCTGCATGCAAAAACCCTTTACCGCATCGCAACTCTCCGGAAGAACAATGTCGTAGCGGCCTTTTAGCGGAGCAGAATATAGCGGAAAATCCAGGAAAACCAGTGCTAACCCTAATTCTAAAAGCTCAGAGATGTACTGCAGCTCGAAAAATTCGATGCAAATGATGCCGTCCACCTTATAATCGCTGAGATAACGCTTGAACTTGGAGAAGGAAGCGGGATTGGTGATGCTGAACTGAACCAGCTCGATGTCGTAGTCTGTCAGGCTTTCCTCAATGCCCCGCAGCACGTGGATATAGTAATTGATATTCATCAGCAGACGGGAGGAAAGGATCAGAAAACGCTTCTGACCCAGGGAGCTTTCGGAGTTGGCGGCCAGCTTGTAGCCTTTATAGCCCATTTCGATGGCGGCGTTGATGACGGCGTTACGGGTCTTGGCCGGGACGTGCTTGCCGTTGAGGGCTTTGGAGACCGTGTTGCGGGACATGCCCAGGGCGTTGGCAAGGTCTTGAATGGTAACGGAGTTTTTCATGGGAGCCTATCGCCTCGCTTCTTGTAGAAAATTGTGCAGAATGCATAAAATATAAAAAATGCAATAAAATTATTTGTGAATATAGTATACATCCTAAATGGGCGAATGTCAAATAAAAAGATAGTAAATGCACAAATTTAAATAACAAAAATGTGCAAATGCACATTTTTGCGGCGATTTTGTGCCAAATAATTGACTTCACTTCTGCACTGGTATAAACTTTTAGTGATAAAGCTGTAATTATTTGTGCAACTATGCGCAAAAATGAGCGAAATCACTAAAGCACGGCAAGGAGGAAGTAGACGATGAAACAAGCAAAACCTGCATCGGAAGCAGAGTTGATGCAGCCGGAAAACGATCTTCGCGGAAACTCCCGGGGAAAGAAAGTGCGGCGGATACTGAAAAATGTTCCGTTTTTGATTATGCTGTTTCCTGCGATTTTGATCGTATTCCTGTTTAACTATCTGCCGATCTACGGTGTCCTGATCGCCTTCCAGGACTATATGCCTGGCGATGACATCTTCTCGGAGTACACTATTTGGATAGGGTTTGAGAATTTTACCAGATTCTTCTCGGATGTCCAATTCTGGACGCTGATGAAGAACACTTTCCTTCTGTGTATCGAAGGCTTCCTGATCGGCTTCCCGCTGCCCATCATCATCGCCTTGATGAT
>JAFUJY010000050.1 GCA_017467985.1 Bacillota bacterium | reverse complement strand
GCAGTTCCCTGAATATGGTCACCTGCATCCAACAGCAGTACATGCTCGTACTGCGTTTCCAGGTCATCCTTAATCGCTGCGATTACGTCGTAGCTTAACACACCATCAATGTAAGTATGTACATCATTGGTATAGAGAATAACAATGTCATCCGACAGTTCTGTATTTTCTGCCATGACCGGCGCAGCAAAAGACAGAAACATCACCAACGACAACCATACTGCAAGAATCTTTTTCATACGTGACATCTCCTTTTTTTGATTATTCGATCACATTCCCTTCTGCATCATATACAATCTCATTGTCGATCGTTCCGTCCTCGTTGTAGTAGATCTCCTTATACATATAAAACAGTCCATCTTCATCAAATTCATAAAAGCTTTCATAACTTAACGCACCGTCCGTAGAAATCTTTTCACCCATATAATTATCATTCTCATCATACTTGGTTTCATAGGTTTCTACATAGGACACACTGCCATCCCCATCATAATATGTAATGCTGGCCACGTCCCCGCGATCGTCATACTCCCAGTACTCCTTGGTGCCATCCTCATTATAAAACATGCCCGTAGCCATTGTAGGATAGTCTTCTTCATCCCCTGTAAAATGATATGTACACTCCTCCATCAGGCTTCCATCCATATAAGTTTTTGAGGCAACCATATTCCCCATCTCGTCATATTCATACTCAGAAGTCTGCACAAAAACCTGCTCACCATTTGAATCATACTCCGCCCATGAAACAAAATCACCCTTTTCATTATAAAACGTCACAAAAGCAGAACCATCATCAAATTTCACAATTTCACCAGCACAAACAGAACAGATCCCATTCTCGTCCAAACTATGGGCCTCTTCTCCGACTTTTTCGCCATTTTCAGCCTCGTGCCAATGACTGGCACCATCCGCTGACCATGCCTCTGTCACCTGCTGTGCACATCCACTAAACAACTGCACAGACATCAGACAAATCAACAGCATAACCATCATCTTTTTCATTCTTACTACCTCCTGATGCAGTATACTTATAGTTAAGACATTTATATTTTAACTAAATCATTTAGGAAATGCAAGAGTTTATGGAAAATAAAAGTAACTAATTCTATCTTTAGTCAAATCAAGAACGCTCCGCCGTTATGGTCCTTTCCCTTCCGCTGGAAAGGGTGCCATAACAGCGGAGCGTTCTGCGCCTTACTCGATTCCCAGAACTTTATAGTCCTGATCTTCCACGGTCTTTTTCAGTACATCATCGGCCAGGGCGCTGTTCAGGGTAACCACAGCGGTTCCGGCGGTGTGGCTGACTACGGCTTCTGCAACTTCCGGCAGGGCCTCCAGCACTTTCTTCACTCTGGCTTCACAGTGCATGCACATCATGCCTTCGATCTTCATGGTTTTGGTCATGACTTTTTCCTCCATTTTCTGTTTGATTTTTTTATCTTTTCTGGGATCCCGCAGCTTAAACAGGTTCAGCCGCAGTGCGTTGGTCACCACGCAGAAGCTGGATAAACTCATGGCCGCAGCGCCGAACATGGGGTTCAGCTGCCAGCCGAAAATCGGAATCCATACACCCGCGGCCAACGGGATTCCGATTATATTATAGAAAAAGGCCCAGAACAGATTCTCATGAATGTTTTTGAGAGTGGCCCGGCTCAAGCGAATAGCCGCAGGCACATCACTCAGGCGGCTCTTCATCAAGACGATGTCGGCTGCGTCGATTGCGATATCCGTCCCTGCACCAATGGCAATACCGATATCTGCCCGGGTCAGTGCTGGTGCATCATTGATACCATCTCCCACCATGGCAACCTTGCCCTTGCGCTTCAGAGAGCGGATCACACTTTCTTTGCCATCTGGCAGAACGCCTGCGATTACCTCATCCACACCCGCTTGGGCGCCGATGGCCTTGGCTGTACGCTCATTATCACCAGTGAGCATCACCACCCGATTGCCCATATTCTGCAGTTCTTTTACAGCTTGGGGACTATCTTCTTTAATCACATCAGCCACCGCAATGATGCCCAACAGCTGATCATTCCGGCTGAAAAACAGTGGTGTCTTACCTTGCTGTGCCAGTTTAGCTGCGGTTTCTTCCATTATATTAGAACCGATAAAGGCTGCATTACCGCCTTTCAGCACATCCTTCCCCAGCATGGCCTGCAAACCATTGCCGGGCATGGCCTGAAATTCTGTCACTTCTGCAGCGACTTGACCTTTGGCATACTTTATAATGGCCCGGGCCAGGGGATGCTCACTCTTTTGTTCCAGTGCATAGGCCAAGGAAACCAACTCTTCCTCGCTTACCCCTTCTGCAGGTAGGATATCCGTCACTTTCGGTTCACCGCTGGTAATGGTGCCTGTTTTATCCAGAACTACAATCTGCGTCTTGCCTGCCGCTTCTAAGGAAGCGGCGGTTTTAAACAAAATTCCATTCTTGGCGCCCATGCCGCTGCCCACCATAATGGCTACCGGTGTGGCCAGACCCAGCGCACAGGGACAACTGATAACCAGCACAGAAATCCCCCGCGCCAGAGCAAAACCAACCGTCTCACCCACCAACAGCCACACCAGAATCGTAACAGCCGCAATGGCAATTACTACAGGAACAAAGATACCGGAGACTTTATCTGCTACTTTTGCGATGGGCGCTTTTGTCGCTGCCGCATCGCTGACCATCTGGATAATCTGGGACAGTGTGGTGTCCTCTCCAACACGGGTAGCTTCGCATTTCAAGAAACCGGACTGATTGGTGGTGGCGGCAGATACCAGATCCCCCGCCTTTTTATCCACCGGAATACTTTCGCCTGTCAGCGCCGATTCGTTGATAGCACTGTGTCCCTCGATAATTACACCATCCACCGGAATATTCTCACCGGGACGGACCACAAACACGTCCCCTTTCTTGACTTGTTCAATGGGTACTTCCACTTCAGAACCCTCTCGTATAATTACCGCCGTCTTGGGCGAAAGCTTCATCAGACTCTTCAATGCATCGGTGGTCTTGCCCTTAGAGCGTGCTTCCAGCATTTTGCCCACGGTGATAAGGGTCAAAATCATGGCCGCAGATTCAAAATAAAACTCATGCATATAGTGCATAGCATGCTCCATGTCTCCGGTCATGGCAAACAGCGCATAGGCACTGTACACAAAAGACGCACCAGCCCCCAATGCCACCAGTGTATCCATATTGGGTGAGCGGCGCCACAAACTCTTAAACCCGCTGATAAAGAACTTCTGATTGATTACCATCACGATTCCCGTCAATATCAGCTGCAGCAGACCTTGGGCAAAGGGATTATTCTCAAAAAATGCGGGGACTGGCCAGCCCCACATCATGTGTCCCATGGAAAAATACATGAGTACAATCAAAAAGCCCAGCGAAGCGAATAAACGTTTTTTCAAAACTGGAGTCTCCCTGTCCTGAAGAGGATCCTCTTGGGACGGAGCCGTTTTTTCGGCTCCCTTCTTAGATGCACCATAGCCCGCATCTGTTACCGCTGCAATAATTGCACTTTCAGAAGCAGTACCTTCCACGCCCATGGAATTGGTCAGCAGACTGACTGAGCAAGAAGTGACTCCCGGCACCTTGGACACAGCCTTTTCCACCCGGGCACTGCAAGCCGCACAGGTCATCCCCGTCACATTATATTGATCCATTGTCATTCCTCCTTCTTTACTTCATTAACTTCTGCATGGTTGCAACCAGCTCTTCAATGGTTTCATCCTTACCATCCCGAATATCCTGGGCTACGCAAGTCTTGATATGATTGGCCAGAAGTACCTTATTAAAACTATTTAATGCCGCATTAGCCGCAGCCACCTGAGTCAAAATTTCCGGACAATAAGCGTCCCTTTCCACCATATTTCGGATCCCCCGGATCTGTCCCTCAATACGATTCAGCCGATGGATCAAATCCTTGTACTCCTCCTCCGGCCGTTCCTTGGTCTTATGACAACACTCTGGCATGAGATCACCATCCTTTCTTACCTCTATTATATACCCCCTCGGGGTATATTGCAAGCATTTTCTAATATTTCTAAGCATATACTGTAAAAAACTGCAAGGATGACGTCCATGACCAGCACTCAACTCCTGATTTTAATCGGAATTATTCTCTTGTCCCTTTCCGTCGTCGCGATTATCTCTCCAAAAGCATTTTGCATTGCACTTAAATTATTACTGAACGGTCTGTTTGGTATTCTGGCACTGACGATTACATATCACTTCTTCCCGCAATTTCCTGTGGGAATTAACTTCTGGAGTATCTTAATCAGCGCACTCCTTGGGCTTCCGGGGATGGTACTGTTGATGGGAATCGGATTTTTATTGTAAATATGTAAACATGTAAACATGTAAACTTGTAAACATTTGCTTGACTTTATAGTTTCGTTAGGGTATAATATAATAGCTTCGTGCAGCCGGGGAGATAGCGGTGCCCTGTACCTGCAATCCGCTACAGCAGGGGTGATATCCATCCTAGGTTCGTATCTGTGAGGTCTGCCGCGAGTGTATGCGGTGTTGACGGTTGGGTCTTGCGCAATAGAATCTTTCGAACCGTGTCAGGTCCGGAAGGAAGCAGCACTAAGGAAGTCCTTCTATGTGCCGCGAGGTTGCCTGGCCCGAGCTGGCTGCTCGTGTAACGCTTGTGGGTGCGTATCGAAGATGGATGCACGGAGTTTAATAAGAATAGTCAGCATCTGATCACTCACGATCAGATGTTTTTTTGATACTAGGGTCAAAAGGTCATTATTTAAGGAGGATCGATTATGGCATATCTTGCATTGTATCGTAAGTGGCGGCCACGTACTTTTTCTGAAGTCATCGGACAGGACGCTATCATGACTGCATTAAAAAATCAAATCAAGAGTGGACATATCGGTCATGCCTATTTATTCTGTGGAACGCGGGGTACCGGTAAGACTTCCACAGCCAAGATCTTTGCACGCGCGGTGAACTGTCTGCATCCGGTGGATGGTGACCCCTGTAATGAGTGTGAACTATGCCGTGAGGGTGAGAACGATTTTAATATTATGGAAATCGACGCCGCCTCCAACAACGGTGTTGATGATATCCGTAATCTGCGGGATGAGGTTCGTTACGCCCCTTCCCGTGGTAAGTACAAAGTGTACATTATCGACGAGGTGCATATGCTCTCCACCCAGGCCTTTAATGCTCTGCTGAAGACTTTGGAAGAGCCGCCGGCCCACGTAATTTTCATTTTGGCAACCACCGAGCCCCACAAGCTCCTGCCCACCATTTTGTCCCGTTG
>JAFUJY010000049.1 GCA_017467985.1 Bacillota bacterium | reverse complement strand
TACTTCCAGGCATAGGAAAGGCTCTGATGCATTCCCGCATGATCGCTTTTCCATTTCTCCGATGCTTTAATCCGAAGATTTTTGCAGCCTATAAACGCATCCGCCCCCATAGACTGTACACTGTCCGGAATTATAATTTCCCGTAAATTAGTACAGCCAGCAAACGCCCGTTTACCGATTTTCTCAACACCGTCAGTTATCGTTACCTCTTCTATCTCATTATTTCCGGCAAAGGCTTCAGGGGCGATTTCCTTCATCTCTCCCGATACTACAATTCTTTTTTTCTTCTCCGCCTCTGCCACCCTTTTCATTTCCGGGGTAACATACTGAACCCACGACGGAAACGCTTTCCGCGCAACATGGCTCACAGACTCCGGAATATCTACTTTCCGTAAATTGGTACACCCCGAAAAAGCATTTTCTTTGATACGTTCCAAGCCTTCCGAAAGGTTCACCTCACACAAGCTGCTACAGCCTACAAACGCCTTTTTCCAAATTTCTTTAACCGAACCGGGAATATTCACCCTCTGCAGGCTTTTGCAGTCACAAAATACCCACGGTTCAATATCCTCTAATTCTTCCGGCAGACGTACGGACTCCAAATTGATGCAATATTCAAATGCCGATGCACGTATACGTGTCTTTGCTCCCAAAAACTTAACAGTCTTTAACGCAGTACAACTTTGAAACGCGCCATTTCGCACATACAAAAGGCCCTCCGGCAAAAGAACCCGCTGCAGCATCGTACAGTATCTAAAAGCAAATGCATCAATAAAGCGTAACCCTTCCGGAAAAATGACTTCTTTTATCCGTCCGCGTCCCGCAAAGGCGTTCGGTCCAATTCTGCGAATATGCTCCGGAATAACCACCACTTCCTCCGCACCCACATACCTCTGTAAGCTCTCTCCTTTAAGAATAAAATCCATCTCTATGTACCTCCACTTTACATTATGCAGTGCCAGCGCAGTCCCTTTCCATGCCGTTTATACCATTCCGGCGAAGCAAAAATGGTTGCCTTGGGACACTTCTCAATGCCCGTTCCCTCCAATGATAAATCGGAGTTCCATACACACAATTCCTCTAACTGATCACAACCTGCAAAGGCATTTACACCGATTCTGCATACAGAATCCGGGATCACCACTTTCTTCAAATTAGGGCAGTTTACAAAGGCCTCATCGCGAATTCGGATGACCTCCTTGGGTATTGTTACGATCTCCGCATCTCCAACATAACGACGCAAGGTACCTCCGGCAAGATCAAACGCCCACAAATCCGGACATTCCTGCCCCCGGACGATGATTTTTACTTTTTTCAGATTCGGGATGCCGCTGTTGAGCAAAGAAATATAGCGCCCCTTAAATTCTATTTCTTTTAGCTTACTGCAGTTATCAAAGGCCAATGCTCCAATCTCCTGTAATCTCTCCGGAAATACGATTCTCTCCAAATTCTTACAGTCCGCAAATGCTCCCGTTCGAATTCCTCTAAGGCTTTGGGGTAATACAACATCTTTTAACTTATTATTATACCTAAAGGCATATTTCCCAATCACGGTGACGCCTTCTGGAATCGTAGCCCCCTGACCTAATCCCGTATCTCTGCTCAAAGTTTTATGCTCCGCCTGAAAACATAATTCACCATAGGATTTGCTGACACCCGCAATCGTAATTTTGATCTCATCCACCTTCGGCGCGCAGCTTTGCTCCAGAGAGATCGCCTCTCCTAAAAAAACAATTTCTCTCAAATTGCTGCAGTCCCGAAATGCCGACGCGCTAATATGCCTTACCGTTGCAGGAATTATGATCTTTTCCACTTCACAGCACTCGCTAAAATCATCTTTAGCGATCTCTGTGACACCTTCCGGAATTTCTACAATTTTGGCCCAGCGTGCGTTATTGGCCACACTCCAATTGTTTAATTTCCAGCGATCGCAGGCTTCAAAAGCAATCTTATGCTTCAAAGCCCCCTTGGGGAACCGGACTTCTAACTTGTCCGGGATCACGATCTTTTTCAGATTGGGCACATGCTGCATAGCATTAGACGCTATTTCAATGATGCCTTCCGGAAGCACAAGTTCTGCTGCCTCGGTCCACACAGAACGCAGCACGCCATTCCGGATCTCCAACTCCGGACCATAACAGCGCCATTCCGCCATAAAATCCCAATGGGCATTACGCCATTTTTCAGAAACTATAAGCTGGACCTCCTTAGGAATTCCATCTTTATTGACTGATTCCACCCAGTCCGGTATCTCCAGGCTTTCCATAAAACGACAACCTGCAAAGGCTCCGCCGCTTACATGCCGCACGTTTTCAGGAAGTTTAATATATTTTTCATTGCTGATACAGGACAAAAGTATACCGTCTTCCACTTCAAATTCCGGGCCAAATGCACGCCACTCCCGTTTCAAGTACCAATGCTCCCTGATCCACTCTTCCGAGGCGATGATTTTGATACGCTCAGGAAACGCAAACGGATGAACATCCTGCAATGAATCCGGAACTTCCACCTCATATACCAATGTACAGTTCTCAAAAGCCCTTGCTAAAATGCGAGTAACACCCTCCGGAATACAAACGTGCGGGAAATCCTTTATGCAGCGCATAGCGGTCTGATTTTCCACATAAAAGTCCGGCCCCTCATAATTCAGCGATTTATGCACATACCAAAAACGATTTTTCCACTGCTCAGACGCCCAAAACCACCTCAATTGGGGACACCGATCAAAGGCCCCCCTCTCCACTTCTTCCACGGAATCCGGAATTGTGACCTGCTGCAAATGTGTGCAGCCATAAAAGGCCTCCTTACCAATTTTTCTTACGCCATCGGGAATGGTCACCCTGCTCTCTTCACCTATATATTTTAATAATGTATTATTAATAATTTCAAAACCCATGATTTTGCCTCCACGCCTTCATGTTCGACACTCTTTTCTTTTATTATAATCAACTATGGACGCAAACGCAAGTAAAAGTTCAAAACCCGTAGGACGGAATGCAATAATTTCTCCATTTTAGGCTTAAATCATTGCATTCTGTCCTACGGGTTTTGGGACATTCCAAAAAGCGTATAAGTTTTTACAATATAAATCGCAATAATCTCGTTTTATATGCAAAAACTTATACGCTTATATATTGGCCTGCTGCCTATATATTACACACTAAAACTACCAATATATCCGTAGTTTTTAATCTCTGGCGCCGGGGGCTTCTTTCACAAAACTAAATGTGTCGGTGTTGGCCGCATACATGTGGGCCAGAGCAATGCCCATGTCGATACGGTTCATGTCGCCCAGTGCCTTCATCCACACAGTCCGGGCGATACTTGCGCACGGACTTACGCTTATAAATCATGTCCTGCATATTAACCCTCCGTTTTACCCAGCATCTTATAAAGGATACGGTATAACATCAACGCCTCTTCCGGCTCCAGTTTACTGCACTGGGCCATCTGGGCTGGAACATGGACGGCTCGTTCCTTCAGCGCCTCGCCCGCCTCAGTGATTGTAACATTCAAGTTCCGCTCATCGGTAGTGGAACGAGCACGGGTTAAGAACCCCTTCCCCTCCAACTTTTTCAGCATAGGCGTCAGCGTTCCGGAGTCCAAATACAGGCTCTCACCCATTTCCTTCACCGTCAGCGTCTTCTTCTCCCACAACAACATCATGGCGATGTACTGGGTGTAGGTCAGATCCAGCTCATCCAAAAAAGGCTTATACTGCTTAATGATCTCTCGGGATGCGGCATAAAGGGGAAAACAGATCTGGTTTTCCAGCTTCAAACTGTCGTATTTTGAATCAAACATAGTCTTCTTCCGTCTTTCTTAGAAATGAATATTTTCCTTTATTATACGCCTTTCTTACCACAATTACAATGCCTTTTTAATGGCTTCCTTTACCTTCTTCAGAGAGGTCATGGGCTCAAAACGAGCAATCAGCTTGCCATCCTTGCCGATCAGGAACTTGGTGAAGTTCCACTTAACAGAGCTGTTGTTCTTAAAATCTTTGTCCTGCTTCTTTAACATTTGGGTCATGAACAGGCCCATGGGGTTCTTATCAAAACCATCAAAAGTACTGTTGTCTGTCAGCCACTTGTACAACGGAATGGCATTGTCACCATTCACATCCACCTTGGAAAACTGAGGGAAGGTGATACCGAACCGGCCTGTACAGAAGGTGTAAATCTCCTCGTCGCTGCCGGGAGCCTGCTCACCAAACTGGTTGCAGGGGAAGTCCAGAATCTCCAGCCCCTGATCCTTGAACTCGTTATAAATTTCCTGCAGTTCCGTATACTGGGGCGTAAAGCCACAGCCGGTTGCCGTATTCACAATCAGCAAAACCTTGCCCTGATAATCTGCCAGACTCACCTCACTGCCATCCTGTGCCTTTACTTTGAAATCATAAATGCTCATCATCGTTGCCTCCTTTTAATTTTGCAAAATTAAATTGTATGCAATCTAATTATAACGACAATCTATCCATTTGTCAAGAGTACATTGCAACCATCTTGATCTCGTGCTATAATAGAACCAACAACGACACATTCAGGAGGCTGCTATGGATAAGTGGTTTGTTCAAGACTATGACCTTAGTAATAACAGTGTGACCTTTAAAACCGACGATGCTGCTCTGCAGCAGGTCTTTGATAGCTGTGAAGACCTGTGCAAAAAGAATATTCGAGAATTTGGTGACTACACCTGCTTGATTGAGGGCGCCAAATATATCGGCGTGTGGCTGGAGACTCAGCCTCTGGGCGGCGAAATGTATGCTAAGCGGGATCTGAGCCTAGCTCTGGCTAATATTTTGATCTTTATGCGCTATCAGCGGCGGGATGGCCGCTTGCCCGGGATGATCCGTAACGACAATCCGTGGCATGGCCTGTCCACCCACTACGACTGGATGCAGGGCTGTTTTCTGCCCCACGCAGCGCTGAAGATGTACTATCTGCTGCGTCACGACAAGGATTATCTGGATATGCTCTACAAAACCCTAAAGGATTTTGACGATTATCTCTGGCGATATCGGGATTCCAATGGCAATGGTTGTCTGGAAACCTGGTGCATCTGGGACGGCGGTGACGACAACAGTACCGTCTTTTCCCTGAACGGCATTATCATGCCGGAGCACGGCGCCTGGGGCAAGTCCGTCCCTCCCACCGATTATCAGAATCTCCCCTTTGATTCTCCCCAGTATATGAGTTACTCCTATGCCTGCCGCGACGTACTTGCCAAGATCTCTGCCATTTTGAATAATGACGAGCAAAAGATGTGGGAGGATAAGGCCAAGGCTGTTCTGGATAAAGCCTACGAGATGCTGTGGGACAAGGAGCGTCACGCCTATTTTAACTACGATAAAAACGGCAATAAGGTGGATGCCCTCTCTCAGGAAAATGTGAAGTGCATGTATGCCGGTATGATGACTCCGGAAATGGCCAAGCAATTTTTAGAGGAGCATCTGCTAAACGAAGAAGAATTCTTTACTCACTGCCCCTTCCCCTCCATTGCTGCCAATGATTCCTTCTTCCATTTGAATCCGGAACAGTCCAACTGCTACGAAAAGCTGTTGGAATTGGGCGCCCTTTCCCACGATATTGACGACAATTCCTGGGGCGGCCCGGTGAACGGATTGATCTGGCAGCGGAGCATCGATGCTTTTCTGAACTATGGCTTCCATAAGGAAACCGCCCTCTTTGGCAAACGCTTCCTTGCCACCCTCAAGCAGGAACAACGGTTTGTCCAGTGCTACAACCCCTTCAGCGGCAAAGCCGCTCCCGGCGAAAACGGCTATGGTCCCACCCTGCTGGCTGCTCTGGAGTATATTAGCATACTGTGCGGCGTAAATATTCGTTACGACAAGGTTCTGTGGAGTTGTGCCGCTGACATGGGCAGCTTCGAATATACCCAGCGGATGTTTGATACCGACTATACCCTCACCTCCGATGGCACCAATATGCATGCCTACATCAATGGTGTGTCCCTCTTTAGTATGCCCGTGGGTACACGAATTGAAACCGATCTTGAAGGCAATATTTTGAATACGTATTCTTTATAATCATAAAAAGCCAGTGTTTTGCTTAGTTCTCCTTAACCAAGCGCAAACACTGGCTTTTTTCTGCAAGTTAATTATTATTTCGCTGTGCCTCAATACAGGCATCGATCACCAGAACTACCGCCAGAGCCAACACCTCATCCACATTATCCCCAAATCGGATCTCATAAGAATCGCCCCAGGTCATCCATTCTTTTGAAACAGCAGCCACTGTCCCCACAGCGCCTTCGATCTCGTATTCATGATCCCAGAAGTCCCCATGAACGTGCCAATCCGGGCCATGCACCGTATACTCCTGCTT
>JAFUJY010000048.1 GCA_017467985.1 Bacillota bacterium | reverse complement strand
TTAAGAAAATGTAAAAAAGGGTGTACGACCAGAATGTTTTACCATATTTCTGTACAGAAAAATCTCGGTGTTTTCGTGTCGGTGATACCAGCCGTTCCATTTTTCAAGAATGATTTTCAAAAAACTCGACTTTTAGGCTATATAATAGAGCCAGCCTTGTGGCGACGAACACGTCTGCTATCACCTCCTTTTTACATCGCAATGGAAATGCACATTTCTTCTATAAATAAGCAGTATACACACTGCAGCAAGAAATATCAAATTAGTTTGGCGTACTGCCAGTATTTTCCATAACCTGCAAGATCGGAGCCTGCAGGAAGCTGCTTTTTCAGCTGTCGGGAGAATGTTTTTGGGCTGTCGAAATAATGTTTTTGTACCAAAAAGAAAATAGTTTTGGGCTGTGGGGAAAATTTTTCTGACTGTAGCATTATTTGGGACAGGTGGCGGGGTAGAATGGTTAGCCTGAAATTCGAGTTTTCTAAATCAGCCACAATCTAAAGAAATTTTGATAAAGATCAAGATTAGGGTTTATCATATATGATGATTATATTTTCAAAGTCGTCATTTTCATCGCAGACTCCGCTTAATTTAAATCCATACCACCAACTCTTTGTGGATTTGCTTCTTCGCGCAAACTCTTCTGCAACCTTATGCGAATGAATCCTATGATTCTGACATACGCTGACAGGGGTGAAGTCCATGTAATGAATTTTTGAAGCTGGACTGCGATTCATCTTCAACAGAAACTGCGTGAAGGCAAGGATAAACACTGTTGACTTGTTGGTGGCCTTCATACAGTTTTCGTAGTTCGGCATGTTTGGAACTTCAAACATGAGATTTCTGTATTAGACTCTTGAAAAACATCTGGGTCAAGGTGTAAAATTGTTCATACATAAGCGTAACTCCTTTGCTTTTTGTTGTGGTAAACAAATCTTAAGGTTTTACGCTTTTTTTGTACACTCCTAATAAAACTCGAAATTTGGGGTAAATAAAATTTAAAATTCTATACATTCAGAAGGTGTTTAGAATGCGGTTGACTTGATATAACTTGCCGTAACCCTTGCTTATTTGCTTTGTTTGTGTTATATAAGTGCCTGTTACTATGTTTCTTGTTAAATAAATGGCCTGGGGATAAATTATGGATCAATCTGAAATAAAACAAGAATTCCAAGGGAATGATGATGAGATTTCCCTTATTGATTTGATAGCCGTTTTGTGGCGGTACAAGGTTATGATAATTACCATAACTGCAGTGGCTATGGTTGCTATAGTAATAGTGTCTATTGTTTCCCTAGTATTGCCCCCGGAAAAGTCTTTTCTTCCCAATGAATATACTGCGTCCGCTCAAATGCTCATTAATGACCCCGCATCCTCTTCCAGTGGTTTAGCCTCCCAGCTTTCTGCCTCTGGTTTAGGGGGGCTAGCTAGTATGGTTGGTGTTGACTTGGGTGGAGGCGGCAGTTCTTATAGTTCCCTTGCAACTTATCTTGTTTACAGTAACAGCATTTTAGATATGGTTGTAGCTGAGTTTAATTTAATAGAGAAGTTTGAAATAGAAGAATCTCCCAAGACAAATTCAAGAGAGGCGTTAAAGGAATTGTTGACCTGTGTTTTTGATGAAGAGACAGGTGTTTTTACCTTGAGTTTTACAGACATAGATCCTGTTTTTGCACAAGAGGTAGTAAATTTTGTTGTACGGATTTTAGAACAACGGTTTTTAGATATGGGGTTAGATAAAAATCAGCTGTCAAAGATAAATTTAGAACAGAATATAGATACTTCTTACAAGGAAATTATTAGGTTGCATGAGCAAATTCAACAACTGGAATTTTCTGTCTCCAACGTGTATTCTTCTGCTGGTACCCCTTCCATTATGAGAGACACTGCCCTTCTCAAAACGGAGTTGGCTGTGCAGGAAAATGTCTATGGACAGCTTAAGGCTCAGTATGAAATGCTAAAGGTAACCATGGCCAGCGAGCAGCCTGTCTTCCAGATTTTGGAGTATGCAGAGGTGCCAGACCGGAAGTCTGGTCCAAGCCGAGGGATGCTTTGTGTCATTGTTACCTTTGCCGCAGGTTTCTTTTCCGTATTTTTAGCTTTTTTACTGAATGCAATTAAAAACGTAAAAAATGATCCTGTGGCTATGAAAAAACTTTCTTCTGGGAAGAAGAAAAGAGGATGATAACTTGAGCCGAATTATAGCAGTTTTATTACTATTTTTATATACGAGTACAATTTTTGCTCAATCCATACCAACTTCAGCCAGATTGGGTGTTGGCATGGGGAAAGGTTCCCAAAGTGTTTTGTCTGGTGAACAATCCACGTTTTTCCAAAATTTCGATGGAGAGACAGATGGAAGAGATGCTTTAGCAAATAAATCGGTGGACTTGGCTATGTCCAGTGCAGACTACATGGTAACAGCTGGTGATGTCTACACCTTGAGTTTTGCGGTTGGAAATACTCCTGTCTCCTATACCATTCCGGTGGACTCATCCTATCGTGTGAGGGTGGCTAATCTGGCGGTTCTTGATGCTACCGGCATGAGTTTTGTAAAGCTCAAGCGGCAGGTGGAGGACATTGTCACCAAAAACTATCCCCTTAGTGCTGTACAGTTTGTTCTATTAAATCCTGCAACATTTAAGGTACGTTTGGTGGGAGAGGTAAAGTCTGCAGTAGAAATGGAGGCATGGGCGCTTACCCGCCTTTCTCAGGTGTTAGGCGACAGTCTTACAGAGTATTCCTCACGACGTACTATCACCATTACTTCAACTTCTGGAAAGGTCAAGACCTGTGACTTGTTCTTGGCAACACGTTTTGGAGATTTAAGTCAGGATCCTTACCTAAGACCGGGAGATATCATTACTATCGGCAGGGCAGATCGCTTTGTAACATTGAATGGGGCTGTGGAACGTCCTGGAGAATATGAATTGTTGCCAGGAGAGAATTTCAAGGAGTTGGTTGAATATTATGGTAATGGCTTTACAGATTATGCTGACTCGACAAGAATGGAAGTAAGTCGAATATATGGTTATTCTGCTGGTGAAAAGAAAGAGGAGATGTTCTATTGGGATGACAATGCCATTGAGGAAAATAGGACACTGTTCAATCTCGATGTGGTCACCGTTCCTAATTATACTACGCTACGTTCTGTAGTCTTTATTGAAGGGGCCATTGGAGTCCCAGAATCAACAGAATCCACACGAACAGCTGACAGTGTGTCTGTTGTAGAAACGGTGAGCAACAAGCCGAATGGAGCTAATAGGATGGTCTTTCCCTTTGTTCCTGGTACTAGCTACACCTCCTTTATTCGTGGTCAGGTAAATTTAATTACTCCTGTTTCAGACACAAGTGCGGCTTATATCATGCGTAATGGGGAGATGATTCCCATCGACGTGACGAGGATTTTGTATGACATGGATTATGATGTGCAGCTCTTTATGGAAGCTTATGATGTGTTGTATATTCCTTTTCGGAGTTTGAAGGTTACCGTTTCCGGTAGTGTTAAGAATCCCGGTCAGTATAATTACGTACCCAATAAAACCTACGAATATTACGTGGCGCTGGCAGGTGGTTTTGTTATGTCGGAGAACATGGGAAAGGCTGTTGAAATTGTTGATGGAGATGGGAAGCGGCTCAAGCGTAAGGAGATTATACAACCTGATACAGTCATTCGTGCAAAGACCAACGATTTTATGTATAACTTCAACAAGTATGCGCCTATTATTACCACCACAGCCGCAGTAATCACGGCGGTGATAACTATCTTGAATTTTATAGATGGAGGGGGGGGGTAATTGATGGCTCAAACTCCGGATCCTAATTCAATTGCAAATAAAGGAGTGTGTTTGCAATTATTGCTGTTTATATTAAAAAGAGAGAGCAAAAATATACGCCGCTTGTAAAAAATGGGAATGGGAATGGAAGGTGATGCTTCAATTAGTAGCTGTCAGCAGCGTTTGCCCTGACGCAGGTGCAAGTCTGCCAGGGTGAGCCAGGTCATGGCCTCTACCACCGGTACGATTCGTGGACAGAGGCACACGTCGTGGCGGCCATGGATGGCTAGGATTGTATCCTGCCATTGACCTTCCACCTTGGCGACGGTCTGCTGCTCCAAAAAGATGCTGGGTACGGGCTTTACTGCCACATTGAACAGGATTGTGTTGCCGGAGGAGATGCCCCCCAGTATGCCTCCGGCATTGTTTGTTCGGAAGGCTGGCTGGGTGGTGCCGTCGTCACCGTGGTGTAGGTACATATCATCGTTCATGGTACTGCCGGTCATGTCAATACAGCCAAAGCCGACGCCGAATTCCACTCCTTTTACGGCTCCGATGGAAACCATGGCCTTTGCCAACTCTGCGTCCAGCTTGTCGAATACCGGTTCGCCAAGACCTGCAGGAACTCCGGTAACCTGGCATTGTATCAAGCCGCCGGCGCTGTCTCCCTGGCGACGCAGCTGGTCGATGCGCTGGGCCATGGCTTCGGCGGCGGCTAGGTCGGCAGCCCGCAGAGGATTTTTTTCAATGAGGGAGAGGTCGATGGTCTGGCAGGAGATTCCCGCCGCCCGCATGGTGAATGCGGTGACGGTAATATCAGTGCATGAGGTGAGATATGCCTTTGCCACAGCCCCAGCCGCCACCCGGGCCGCCGTTTCCCTGCCGGAGGAGCGTCCACCGCCACGATGGTCACGGATGCCGTACTTTTGGGTGTAGGTGTAGTCGGCATGGCCTGGACGAAAGGTGTCCTTCAGTGCGTCATAGTCCTTGGAGTGCTGGGAGGTGTTGGGAATCACAATGGCGATGGGGGTGCCGGTAGTGCGGCCCTCAAACACACCACTGAGAATCTGGCAGGCATCGGCTTCCTTGCGGGCAGTGACGGAGGCGTTGAACTGGCCGTCATGATGGCCGGGCCGCCGTCTGTCCAGCTCCTTCTGGATGGTTGCTTCGTTTAAGGGGATGCCGCTAGGACAGCCATCCACCACCACACCCAGGGCGGCTCCATGGCTTTCCCCAAAGGTTG
>JAFUJY010000004.1 GCA_017467985.1 Bacillota bacterium | reverse complement strand
TGTAAAATGATGATAAATCCCAACGAAACAAATGTTTGATGTTGTCCGTTTCTTTGGGATTCTCTTTGTTTTGTATTCATTTTACCAAACTTCACACATAATGTCAATGGTTTGATAAAAGATTATCGGAAAAAATATATATTTTTTCGCCGTCCACAATGTGGTTTGTTCTGTGACCAACCACCATTAGTTGTGGTTGGCGAAGGCCAACTTGAGATTCTTTGGTTTTTCTGTCTTTTGGCAGTTGGTCTTTCGTTTTTTTGAAAAATTGGCCATAAAAAAGAGAGCCCCATCGGCTCTCCTTTTCCTTATGCATACACTACCTGTACGCCTTTTTCTTTTAATATTTGTTCAGCCTTTGCATCCAGAGGCGCATCGGTCACCAGGATGTCGATGTCGGCAATTCCCAGTGTCCGCACGAAGGACTTTTTGCCAAACTTGGTGTGGTCAGCCACCAAAATCACCGTGCGGGCGTTTTGACGCATCTTCTTTTTGATGATGGACTCCCGCTCATGGGGTTCATAGGTGCCTGCCTCCACTTCCAGGGCTTTGCAGCCGATGATCGCCTTATTGACATAATAGCGATCCAGCGCGTGTTCGGTAACAGTACCTACCATAGACATAATACTGGGACGAAGAACGCCGCCGGTCAAAATGATCTTGATATTTTCCTGCACCGCCACTTCCTGGGGAATTCGCACGGAATTAGTGATCATGGTGATGTTGCTGCGGCCCTTTAAGTGCCGGGCCACAAACATGGAGGTGGTACTGGAATCCACCATCAAGGTATCTCCATCTTCAATCATCTCCGCCACCTTCATGGCAATTCTGCGCTTTCCTTCGGTGTTTTGAGTCTCACGAACATGGATGGACAAATCCGTGGTTCCGCTTTGCACCAGAACCGCGCCGCCATAGGTTCGGGTAACCAATCCTTCCGCCTCTAATTTTTCCAAATCGCGACGGATGGTTTCCTCCGTCACCTGGAATTCCTGAGCCAATTCCGTCACACGAACGCTGCTGTTTTGCTGAATTCTTTCTAATATAATAGTACGACGGTCCATTGCCAGCATACTCATAATGTCTGACCCCTTTTTCCTTTTATATTATAATGCTGGGGGCAAAACAATTTGCCCCCAACTATGATACATCATTACGGCTGGTACTGCTTAATCGGGAAGGAACGCTTGATCAGGTCGCGGCCTTCCTGCAGGGAATTCAGCTGACCCAGAGCCTTCATCTGCATCAGGACGGAACCGCAGATAGCTGCCTCGATGGGGCCGGTGGTCAGCACCTTGCCGCTCTCGTGGGCCAGAGTTTCACACAGGAACTGGTCCTGAATACCGCCGCCTACCATATGGATGTCGGTAGCGGTCTTGCCGGTCAGCTTCTCCAGACTCTCGGCATGAACTTTAATCTTCTGTGCCAGGCCGTTATAAGCTGCCATAGCGATCTCGCCCATGGTCTCGGGACGGCCCTGTCCATTAGCTTCACAATAATCCTGAACAGCCTTTACCATGTTCATGGGTGCGGTAAATACATCCTGGTCGGGATCGATGGTGAAATGCTTGCGCTCAGCTGCACGGGCAGCAGCAATAATCTCCGGGAAGCCCAGTTCAGGCTCGGTCTCATTCCACTTCTTCTTCAGCTGCTGCAGGATCCACAGACCGGTGATGTTCTTCAGGAAACGGATCGTACCTTCTACTCCGCCTTCGTTGGTGAAGTTATATTCATAGGACTCTTCGCTGATAATGGGCTCGGGCAGTTCCATACCAATCAGTGCCCAAGTACCGCTGCTCAGGAAGATGCTGTCTTCGCCGGCCAGAGGTGTACCGCAAACTGCAGATGCGGTGTCATGGCTGCCTACGGCAATAACCGGAACCTTCTTCATGCCGGTTTCTTCCATAATCTCATCGGTCAGCTCGCCAATGATGGTGCCGGGCTGTACCATAGTTCCAAACATCTTCTTGTCAATACCGATCTCTTCCAGAATCTTATCAGAAAGCTCACGGCTCTTGGCATCCAGCAGCTGGCCGGTGGACGCGATGGAATATTCGCAAACCTTCTTGCCTGTCAGATAATAAGCGAACAGGTCGGGCATGAACAGAACACTCTCTGCTGCATCTACCACATACTTACGATGCTTTACATCGTAGTACAGCTGATACATGGTGTTGAAATCAATCTTCTGGATACCGGCGATCTTGTAGCACTCTGCAAAATCCCACTTTTCGTCCATCTCAGCCATGGCCTGAGCGTTCTTGGGATCACGATAACAGAAGGGGTTGGAAATCAGACAACCATCTGCATCCACATAACCATAGTCAACGCCCCAGGTATCGATACCGATACCGGCAATCTCAATACCCAGACGAGCAGCCTTCTTCAGGCCCTGCTTCATCTCGTGGAACAGTCTGGGGAAATCCCAGTAAAAATGACCGTTCATCCAAACGGGCTCATTGGGGAAGCGGTGAATCTGCTCCAGTTCTAATTTATCTCCATCATAGGTGACCAGCATCAGACGACCTGAAGATGCACCATAGTCAAATGCCAAATAAGCGGTTTTATTGCTCATACATATACCCTCCTCGGTGTTGTTTTGTTTGGCTTTTTGTTGGGTTTATTATAACATAGCCAAAAAGGAAAGACAAGAGAAATTTATCATATAATACTGTGAACATTTTTCGCGAGGTTTTCATCATGCAATATCTTAATCCCGGTGCTCTCTTAATACGCCGCCCCCACGCCGTTGCCAATATAATAGGAAATGATACCCATCCCCAGCTGCGGGGACAGGTATCATTTTATCAGACCAATCATGGTATTTTGGTATCCGTCCAGGTTTTCGGGCTCCCTGGCTCGTCTTTTTTAGGCTTTCATATCCACAGCGGTGGCCAGTGCGCACAACCGGCGGGGCATTATAACCCCCAGGGTCTTCCCCATCCCCAGCATGCAGGAGACCTGCCGCCGCTCCTCTCCAACAACGGTTACGCCTACATGAGCGTTCTCACCAATCGGTTTCGATTGGAAGATATCCTGGGCAGGACAGTGATCATCCACGCCATGCCCGACGATTTTACCACACAGCCGGCGGGGGATTCCGGCGACCGGATTGCCTGCGGCGTAATTACTCTTTACAACGCTCCAGTCTCGCGGCGAAGTCGGCCAAAAACTCCCGAAGCCACTGGCTGACCGTCTTGGCTCCCATGTGGGGCCCTGTGGGATCCATCCGTCCTGCGGTCAAACCACCGATGGGACGGCCGGGGCCTTCGGCCCATTCCAAATCCATCACATCGGACCACCACTGGGTCAGGTTGCCCTCCTGACGGGTCTGCCGACTCTCCGGCACAGAACGGAAAGCACCGCTCTGACCATTTAATTCCGG
>JAFUJY010000047.1 GCA_017467985.1 Bacillota bacterium | reverse complement strand
TATGACTTTCGGCGCATCACCGCTCGTGATCTGACCGGTCAGCTGATTCGTCTATCTCAGGCAGAGGGTATCAATGTGGATCAGGATGCACTGAGCTATATTGCAGATGCTGCTGATGGTGCCTGCCGTGATGCCCTGAGTATTCTGGACCAATGTGCCGCTTTTTACATGGATCAGCACATTACTCTGGAAAAAGTGCTGGATGTGCTGGGGGCTACCAATCGTCATCTGTTCTTTACCATGACCCAAATCCTGCTGACCCGGGATCGTCGGGAGTGTCTGAAAGAAATCGAAGAATTATTTGCTTCCGGTCGAGATACCTCCCGTTTTCTGCTGGATTGGATTGGTTATCTGCGTAGTGTCCTGTTAATTCAGATGATGGGTGATGAGGCAATGTCCTTCATTGCGGCGCCCGAATCCGAGCTGAATGATATGCAGCAACTGGTCAATCGCACCGGTCCTGAAACTACCAGCTATTATATTGAGGAATTATCCAAACTGGAACAATCCCTGCGAAGTGCTACCGAAAAACGAATTCTGCTGGAAGTGGGTCTGCTGCGGCTGTGTCGTCTGGAAGATCCCTCCGCCGGCGGTCTGCTGGCTCGTTTGGAACAAGTAGAACAAAAAGTTGCCCGGGGCGTTCCCATTGCCGCCGCAACATCTACTCCCGCTCCTAAGGATGAACCTAAACCGGCAGCGCCTACGGTCTCCACATCCAAGCCCGCTGCTGCGCCTCCCCGCCGCAAATCCGGTGCAGGCATTCTCTCTGCTCAGCAATGGGCGGATATCAAGCAGCAATTGCTGCAGGAAAATCGGGGCTATTACATTTTGAATATGATCCGGGCTGAGTCTGATGATACAACGGTCTACTTGGTGGCTGACCGTGTAGTGTATCGTGATCAGCTGCTGGCAAAAAATCAAGAAAAACTGTCCGACATTGCGGCTCATATCCGTACTTTGCTTGGTCGGGATGTTCCGGTTAAGGCTGTGACCAAGGACGAATATGAAGTCCAGGCTGGAAAGGCCAACCAGAATAATGACGATTTGGATGCACTGTTGGCCAATATTGGCGGTCCGATACACTTTGAGTAATTTATCTCTTGCAATTTGCGGGGGAATAATATAAAATGATGTTATGATTGATATTAAGGAGGATTTTTAAGATGTCTAAACGAGGTGGATTTAATGGCGGTATGCCTGGTAATATGGCAAACCTGATGAAGCAGGCTCAGAAGATGCAGCGTCAGATGGAAGAAATGCAGAAGGATCTGGAGACCAAGACTGTAGAAGCAACTGCCGGTGGCGGCGCTGTTCGTGCCGTAGTAAACGGCCGCAAAGAAGTTCTGGAAATCGAACTGAAGCCCGAGGTTGTGGATCCGGATGATGTTGAGATGCTTCAGGATCTGATCGTTGCCGCTGTCAACGAAGCTCTGCGTAATGCTGATGCTATGGTAAACAGCTCCATGGGCCAGATCACCGGCGGTCTGAACCTGCCCGGCGGTATGTTCTAATATGGAATACTTTGGCAACTCCATGGCTGCGCTGATCGATTCCCTGGCAAGACTTCCGGGAATCGGCCGCAAATCGGCCCAGCGCCTTGCCTTTCATATTATACAAATGCCTATTGAGGACGTGGAAGAAATGTCCCGTGCACTGTTGGAGGCCCGTACCGGCATCCACTACTGCAAAGAATGCTGCACCCTCACTGATGGCGATATCTGCCCCATCTGCGCCGATTCTACCCGGGATCGCAGCGTAATCATGGTGGTAGAAGACTCCCGAGATATGGCAGCCTATGAACGCACCAAGCAATTCAAAGGACTATACCATATTCTGCACGGCGTTATTGCTCCCCTAAATGGTGTTTCCCCTGCAGATCTTAAAATCAAAGAACTGCTGGAGCGTCTGAAGGATGAGGGCATCAAGGAACTGATTCTGGCTACCAACCCCACCGTAGAAGGTGAGACTACGGCCCTGTACATTTCCCGCTTGGTAAAGCCCCTGGGCATTAAGGTCAGCCGTATCGCCAATGGTGTCCCCGTGGGCGGCGATCTGGAGTACATCGATGAGATGACTTTGACCCGCGCCTTAGAAGGCAGAACAGATTATTAAAATGAACGACTCTGTTTTTGAACAGGGTCGTTTTTCATTGTCAGCAACTTTAACTTGTTTTTTCATACAGTCCATGGTACAATAATTATAGAGAATAAATTTATTTAAATTTTCAGAATTTTCGTTGCATCTCTTCTCTATTTATGGTATAATCAATTCCCATTTATATAAAGGAGGTGTCACATGCAAATTCCTACTTCTCTTTCTCAAGGGATCAATACGACAAAAGAACAATCCAATTTAGATATGGCTTGTAAACGGTTGCTCTCCGAGAAAATTATACTTGCTCATATTATGAAACACTGCCTGGAAGAATATCATAATTATAGTATTTCAGAAATTATGAATTACTATATTGAAGGCACACCCCAAATCAGTGAAGTTCCGGTTCACCCTGATGAAGAACCAGAATTAATTCATGGGATGAACACCGAAGATTCCAGCATGTCCGAAGGGACTGTTACCTATGATATTCGCTTCCACGCGATTGCGCCCGTATCCGGTCAGCTCATTCGACTAATTATTAATATCGAGGCTCAAAATGATTTTTATCCCGGCTATGCCCTCGTCCGACGAGGCCTTTACTATTGCAGCCGCATGATTTCTTCTCAATATGGAACCGAGTTTACCAATTCCCACTATGAGAAAATCAAAAAAGTATATTCTATCTGGATCTGTTTAGATCCCCCTCAGTATCAAATGAATTCCATACGATACTACAGCATCCAAGAAAATGTAGTATTGGGATCTTATCATGAATCCATCAAGGATTATGATTTACTCACCACCATTATCTTATGTTTAAATGATCCACAAAAAAACTCCACATCCGAAATCATCGAAATGTTGAGTGTTCTTCTTTCTCCTGATGTATCCCCCCACGAGAAAATGGATCGTCTTCAAACCAAGTTTCATTTACCCATGACAAAACAGATTGAAAGCGAGGTGTCAAATATGTGTAATTTAGGTGCAGGCATTGCTCGGCGCGCTGCGGAACAAGGCTGGCAACAAGGACTTGAGAAAGGACTTCAGCAAGGGCTTCAACAGGGACTTCAACAGGGGCTCGAACAGGGGCTTCAACAGGGGCTTCAACAGGGACTCGAACAGGGGCTCGAACAAGGACTTCAACAGGGACTTCAACAGGGACTCGAACAGGGGCTCGAACAAGGACTTCAACAAGGGCAACTACAATCCCTTCTCAATATTATGGCCTCTTTGAATTGCGATCTCGAATACGCCATGACCGTTTTACAGATCCCCGTGCAGGAACAAGAAGTTCTCCGAAATAAAATCAATACTGAATCATAATCATAAAAAAGATCTCCAGGCAGTTAACTGCCTAGAGATCTTTTTATCTTTGTATTTTCAGATCACCCTTCACATCCCCAAAGGCCGGACCTTTTGCATAGACCGTGGCGATATGGTTCATCAATTGCTCCATCATTTGCAGCTTCACCGGCAAATATTCCGGATTGTCATACTGGTTATACCATTCGTCCGGATCTTTTTTCAGATCATACAACTCGCCCCGCAGCGGTGTCTGATCCAAGACCGTTCCTTTCCGGAATAAAATCAGCTTATAATCTTTGTTACGCCACATCCAGGCAGGTGCTGGCTGGGGAACTTCAGGACCGCCGCCATGGAATTCGCTGAAAGCACCGGGACGAATCTCCCCGCCCAACAAGCTCTTACCTGGCAACCGAGGATCCACTTTAATGCCAGCCACATCGCAAATCGTTGGAATCAAATCCACCAACTCCGCAGGCCGCTGATCTACCGCACCTTTTTTCTCTTCCGGAATCAGATTCCCAGACAAAATCATAGGCACCCGCACACTGCTGTCGTACAGACAGTACTTACTGAACCGATAATCCCGCTCCCCCATCATATCCCCATGATCGGAAACGAATAAAATCAATGCATTATTCAGCAGGCCTCGCTGACGCATTTTTTCCACGGCCTGCCCTAATAGATCATCCAAAAACGTGCAGTTCGCCCAGTACCGCAGCGTGGTACGTCGACGTTCTTCACTGGTCAACGTCTTCCAGTGCGCCTTCAACTCCTCATGACGATTACGCAGGGCATTACTCACCTCTGCCATCGCTCGCACATGAGTATCGGGTTCCTCCTCCCATGGTGGAGTTTCCAGGTCTGGAATATCCTCTAATCGATACTGATTTTCATATTCCGGCGGCACATTGAACCCAGCGTGGGGCTTAATGAAGGATAAGTACAGAAACAATGGCTGGTTTTCCGGCAGAGGTCCATCCAGAAATTCCATACATTTTTTGAAAATAAATCCGTCCCTGTGATGTTCCTTGGGTAGCTGACTGGTACAGCCGATATAACCCAAATAGTTTTCCTCACCGCCGCCCCAATCCTTCACTTCTTCGAAATAAGCCTTTAATCCCTCCGGATCCTGCCCCTCATCATCCATCATAGTGGCGCCGTATTCATAACAGGCAGATTTCCGCGGCTGACCTTCCGCACGCACATCAAATCCACGTTTGGACGGCTTATCCGTAAAAAATCCATTATTCCAGTGCGTCTTACCAAAACCGGCAGTAAAATAACCTGCGTCCTTCATCATCTGAGGCAGCGGCACACTAGGCAGACGACTTTCATCAAACAAACCACCCGCATTGGTTCGCACGCCAATCTGAGACGGATACATACCGAACATCATGGAGTTACGACTGGGGACACACATAGGACACTGACAAACTGCCTCAGAGTAAATAATACCCTCTGCTGCAAGTTTATCAATGTTCGGGGTTTTAATCTGATCATTAAATCGTCCTATGCAATCCCATCGCTGTTGATCCGTCATCAAGAAAATGACATTGGGCTGATTAGTTCTGTCCATAATAGGCATTGGCACCATGCTTGCGCAGGAAGTGCTTATCTAACAACGCCTGCTGCATGGGTGCATAAGGAGCCATGTTCGGCTGTGTCTGCTGTCGAATGGAGGCAGTGTAGTAAGCCATATTTGCCAACTGTTCCAATACTACAGCATGATATACTGCATCATCTGCATCCTTCCCCCAGGCAAAGGGACCATGCTCACGCACCAGTACCGCCGGAATATCCGCAGGACTCTTGTCCTTAAAGGTCTCCACAATCACCAGTCCCGTATTCTTTTCATAAGCCTCTGCAATTTCCTCGGGAGTCATGGCACGAGTACAAGGAATGGAACCATAGAAGTAATCCGCATGAGTGGTGCCCAGTGCCGGAATATCTGCTCCAGCCTGTGCAAAAATCGTGGCCCATGTGGAATGAGTATGTACAATCCCCCCCACTTCCGGGAAAGCCTTGTACATTTCCAGATGGGTTGCGGTATCAGATGAAGGTTTGTAATGGCCTTCCACCACATTACCTTCCAAGTCTACTACAACCATATCTTCTGCTTTCATATTTTCATAATCCACACCGGAGGGCTTGATTACTACCAATCCCTTTTCCCGGTCAATTCCGCTCACATTGCCCCAAGTAAAAATCACCAGGCCATGCTTGGGCAGCGCCATATTCGCTTCAAATACTTTCTGCTTTAATTCTTCCAGCATTTTACCACACCATACTGGATACTGCCGCAGCTTCGATACCCAGTCCCTTCTCATAACTGCCAATAAATTCGTAGAAACCTTCCACATCTTTACGGATGGGAGCCATCTCCACACCATTGACGCCGGCAAAGATCTTCTTATCCAGATACTCAGCCAAAGTCTCGTTCTCAGCCTTGTTCTTCATATAACTAGCCAGAACTGCCATACCCCAAGCGCCGCCTTCACCTGCGGTCTCCATAACCGTTACAGGGGTATCCATGGCTGCTGCCATAATTCTCTGGCCCACTACCGGAGTCTTAAACAGACCACCATGGCCCAGAACCTTGTCGATCTTTACATGCTCACAGCGCAGAATATCCAGACCCACCTTCAGCGCACCCAAAGAAGTATACAACTGTACTCTCATCAAATTGGCCAAATTAAACTTGCTTTCAGGCGAACGGGCCAGCAGGGGACGTCCCTCAGAAAAACCGGTAATATGTTCACCGGAATGATAACCATAAGCCAACAATCCGCCACAGTCCGGATCGCCTTCCAAAGCCTTATTATACAACTTGGAATACAGCTCGTTCATATCCACCTTCATTCCCATGGTCTCTGCAAATTCCTTAAACAGATTCACCCAGGCATTGAGTTCGGTAGTGCAGTTATTGGAATGTACCATGGCCACCAGTTCTCCGGAAGGAGTGGTTACCAGGTCAATTTCCGGATGCATGCTGCGCAGTTCCTTTTCCAGAACAATCATGGCAAAAACAGAGGTACCGGCAGATACATTACCTGTACGAGGAGCTACACTATTGGTGGCAACCATACCGGTGCCGGCATCACCCTCAGGCGGACACAACGGAATGCCGGAGCACAGCTTACCGCTCACATCCAGCAGCTTAGCACCCTCTTCAGTCAATACACCCGCATTGTCACCAGCCAGCAGAATTTCCGGCAGAACCTCTTCCAGCTTCCAGGGATACTTCTTGTCCGCTACTAGCTCATTAAACTGCTGAATCATGCGGGCGTTGTATGTCTTCTTCTCTGTATCAATCGGAAACATACCAGAGGCTTCGCCAATGCCCAGCACTTTGCGGCCGGTCATCTTCCAGTGAATGTAACCTTCCAAAGTCGTCATAAACTTAATAGCCGGAACATGCTCTTCACCGTTCAAAATAGCTTGATACAGATGGGCAATGCTCCAACGCTGAGGAATGGCATGCTGGAACAGCCGGCTCAACGCTTCAGAGGCAGGTCCCGTAATATTATTACGCCAAGTACGGAAAGGTACCATCAGCTCATCCTTATCATCAAAAGGCATGTAACCGTGCATCATGGCACTAAAACCAATAGCTCCAATGGTAGTAATTTCTACATCGTACTGCTTCTTTACATTTGCCGCCAAGTCAGCATAACAGTCCTGCAGACCGGTCCAAATATCCTCCAGACTATACGTCCAGATACCATCTTCATAACGATTCTCCCAATCATGTCCGCCCACGGCCAGTACTTTGCCGGCGTCGTCAGCCAAAACAGCCTTGATTCGGGTGGAACCAAACTCAATACCCAATACCGTTTTCCCTTGTACGATTATATCCTGAATACTCATGACAACCTCCCAAAATATATATTATCGTTACGGCTTGCTACGCGCTTCGCGCTCTCGCAAGCTTTCCCCCACACTCTGTATAGAGGAATGATACGGCTTGCTCCGTGCTTCGCGCTCTCGCAAGCCTAAAACACTCACATTCCGCTCATTTTTCTACGAAAAATGGCTACATGTTCGTGTTTTGCGGGGCCCAAGAAGATATTATTTCATGCTGGCATGAAATAATATCTTCTTTTTCCCCTTAGTATCATTATAACAAAACGGATCCTCCTTGTGAAGAGGATCCGTAAAATTATTTTTTCAAAACCTCTGGAAGCATGTCACATGCCCGCAGATGACGACCGTACTTATGGGCCCATTTTTCGGAAAACTCCACACCCTCTTCATTGGACACAGGTGCATCGGAACGATATACCAAGCAAGGAACACCATCCCGGGTATGTGTCATAACTCGCACCGGCGTAGAATGATCAGGAGTGATAATAATTGTAAAAGGTTCCTCCCCCTTTTCCAACTCTGCCACCAACGGTCCCAGAATCTTTTCATCGATCTGCTCAATAGAATAAATTTTCCCTTCCAAATCTCCGGCATGACCACATTCATCTGTAGCTTCCAGGTGAACATATACGAAATCATGGGTTTTTAGAGCTTCAATGGCAGCCTGTCCTTTTCCGGCAAAATTGGTATCTTTATTGCCGGTGGCTCCCTCCACATACACCACATCCATCTTCATTCCCAGTGCGATGCCACGCAGCAGATCCACTGCTGAAATCATAAGGCCACGCATACCATATTTCTCCTGGAAGGAAGGATACTGCGCAGGATGACCGCCGCCCCAAGCCCACAGAGAGTTGGCAGGCCGCTTTCCCGCCGCTACGCGAGCCAGGTTTACCGGATGATCCTTTAAGATATCATAACTGCGCTTCATAATATCCAAAATCTGTTCATTCTGGGTCAAGTGCCCCCGAATGGGACGACCAGAAATATCATGGGGAGGGGTGAAATCTTCTACTACATCGCCACCCTTTTGACGCAGGATATGACGATAACTTACTCCCGCAAAATAGCGAAACTGTTCGCAGCCCAAGGCTTCATCCACGGCTGCAATCAGCTGCGCTGCTTCTTCCGTGGAAATCTCTCCACCGGAGTAATCCACCATGCTCTTATCTTCATAGTCCGGTTCATCAGAAAGGGTTACCAGATTAATACGATACGTTACATCCGATGCTTCCATGGGAACACGCATGGCCAAAGCCTCCAAAGGAGAACGGCCGGAATAATACTCCTGAGGATTCAGTCCGATGACAGATAAATTCCCCACATCACTGCCGGCGGGCATTCCCTCCGGAATGGTATACAGTTCCATAATTTCGCTATTAGGAACCAGACGATTCATGTTCGGCGTGCACGCAGCTTCCATGGGTGTCTTTCCACCCAAGGCCGCCTGAGGTTCATCCGCCATACCATCCGTCAATATTAATGCATATTTCATTGTAATCTCTCTTTTCTTCTCTTATCTCATATCTACCCTGAGGCTGATTTATCCGCCTCACAAAGTTCATGTACTATTATTTTACTCTTCTATTTTACGGAATACGCTGCAAACCTTTGCCTGCTGATTTATTTTATCTGTTACAGCCTGCAGTTGTTCCTGCGTAATTTCCAGGGTCATTGCTGTCCATCCTGCACCACAGTGAATCACTTCTTCTAACAAGACTTCATTCACTTCCGGCCCCTCGCAACGAATTAAATAACGATTGGGACGAACTGCAGGATTCTCAGGCACCTTCTTTTCGCCGCTCCACACATTCATCTCATAGATTCCGTTACCGTTCAATGCGGCCAAAATGTCTGCCACCACTGCACTGGCAGTCGCCAGCTTTCCGGCACCCTTGCCATAATACAATGTATCCACCAGCATACTGCTCTTCAACATCACTGCATTATACACACTATTTACCGAGGCCAGCATGTTTTCACCGGGAACAAACATGGGCTCTACAGAAGCGTAAAACTGATCATCTTCCTTCTGACAGCTGGCAATTAGTTTAATGCGTCCGTTCATGGCCAGTGCCGCCTCAATATCCTCGATGGTCACTTGGCTAATCCCCCTTGTAGGTACATCCTTGAATCCCACATGTTTCCCACTGATCATGGATCCCAGAATCGCAATCTTACGGGAAGCATCAAAACCTTCAATATCCGCCTCCGGATTCCGTTCTGCATATCCCCTTGCCTGGGCATCTGCCAAGGCTTCTTCAAAGGAAGCACCCGCATTTTCCATCAATTCCAGAATATAATTGGTCGTACCATTCAAAATACCGGTTATGCGATAGATTTCTTCTTGAATCAATGCAGTATTAATGGTTCGCAGAATCGGAATACCGCCGCCCACACTGGCTTCAAAAAGGAAACTTACACCATGGGCTCTGGCAATTTCAGCCAGCTCCGCTCCCTTAGCCTCTACCAACTCCTTATTTGAAGTGACCACATGCTTACCCGCTGCCAATGCCTGACTGGTGTATTCAAAGGCCGGATGCAAACCGCCCATAACCTCCGCAACCACTTCGATCTCAGGATTATCCAAAATTGCTTGAAAATCATGAACAATCTTTTCCTGGATCGGATCATTTGGGAAATCCCGCAGATCAAGCACTGCCTGCACCTCGACTTGATCTCCTAATTTTCGGGCAACTTCCTTTCGGCTCTTATCCAATACTGCTACGACACCGGAACCCACGGTACCATAACCTAAAACTGCAATCTTTCTCATAATATCTTTTCCTTCAAGCTTTTATTCTCGCGCCAAAATTTTGGCTGACGCTACGCCTTTCACACTGCGAATTGTCTCCAGCAAATCGGTAATGGAAACTCCTTCCGCCGGACACTGCACCTTTACCGATATTTCTGCGGTTCCACCGGTGGGCACCGCCTGATAAATTGTCTGGATGTTTAGCTGTGCACCGGAAATCGTCTCCAATACCTCTGATAATACACCAGGCTTATCCTCCAATACACAACCGATCGTCACCGACCGAATATGGAGTGTCTCTGAAAACACTTCTATGTCATCTTTATATTTGTAAAAGGAACTCCGACTGATACCCAACCTCTCAGTCACTTCCTGTACTGTCCGCACCTCTCCTGACTGCAGCATCTTTTTTGCTTCTACTACTTTCAAGAGAACTTCGGGCAAGGCACTTCCTTTTACCAGATAATACTCTGTCCCCACTGACCACTCCTCCTTCCTTTGGGATTGAACCGTGTCCGTCTTAACAAGACACTCGTTCGCACATGTTGGAATTTTACCATATTTCCAGCTTGCTGTCAACTAAAAAGACGGCTTGCTTCGAAGAAATTTACTTCAAAGCCGCCGTCTTTTCATATTTTCCGTAAATTATTCGGTTTCACCCTGCAAATTCTCAAAGCTTTCCCACATCAGATCAAACTGATCAGTGCCGCAAGCCATCCAAGTATTGCCCCAAGGTGTTACATAGTACCACTCGTCCAGACGATAGAACTCAATCGTACGACTTG
>JAFUJY010000046.1 GCA_017467985.1 Bacillota bacterium | reverse complement strand
TTTATTTTGCGAAAAAAGCGCGAGATTTATCTCGAGATTTATCTCGTTCTATCGTTGTATCTATTATAGAACTATGGAAAACTATTATTACTCTATACAAACTCTATTTTTCTTCGATTTTCTCTCTATTTTGGTTTAGTACAATGTAAATGTCGAAAGGAACAAGAGTCCTTCGAACAAAATCTTACAAAAAGCGAGGAAATAACGATGAAGAATATGACCATTTACGAAAAGAACCTGAGAGAGATGCTGAACGATATCGCCGAGAGCGGAATGGACGCTGATGAAGTACAGAACAACTACTTCCTGCGTGAAGATCTGTCTGCTGCCGCCCTGGCATTCTTTAATAAGAACGTATTCACCAGCCACAAGAACCGTAACATGGTCATCAGTGGCGATATGGAGACTGACGAGCTGGCCAATGACGCCTGCATGGTTATGCTGCGCTCCCTGGACAAGGTTCTGTCCATCCCGGCAGATGAGCGCATCGCTTACATCACCAGCATTGGCTCCAGCCGCACCATCGACCACATCCGTAAGCACAATCGTGTATACGGCGCCATCGATTTCCCTGACGAAATTGAGTGGAATACTTACAGCGACAGCACCGATATCGAGACCGACCTGGTCAATAACGATATGGTACGCGAAGTTATGGCTGTTGTTGCTGCTTCCGTAAAGCCTCTGGAAACTCTGGCTCTGCTGGCAAACGTAGTTCTGCAGCGTAAGACCGGCGACATCGCTGACGACCTGACTCACCGCACCTTCATGGAAGTCTTCTCCGAGACCGTTCTGGAAGCCTGCAAACTGTACCGCATCGACCCCAAGATGTTCAAGGAGTCTCTGATTAAGGCCAGCCAGCATGACCGCGACTACTCCACCGAGAGTCACGACCGTGTAGCTGATCTGGTCAGCAAGGCCTGCTACAACGCCAAGGCTGCCGTAAAGAAGCATATGGCAAAGGTTGCCTGATACATAAATTTTAAGGGCATCATTCTCAAAAAGAATGATGCCCTATTTTTTGTATTATTTCATCTTACAGCTTATTAATATCTGCATTGGTAATCAGGTGGAAACCTGCACCTTCCAAAGCAGCCTCAGCCTCGGCGTTGTCCTCTACTCTGAGAACCACATAAGCATGCTTCTCGGTACGAGCCATAAAGGCATAGAGATATTCCACATTGATATCGGCCTTATCCAAAACGCCCAATGCTGCAGAAAGTTTACCCGGAGCATCGCCAATCTTCACACCTACGACTTCGGTCACCTTAATCAGATACCCTTCCTCCGCCAACACCTTCTCAGCAGTCGCCTCGTCATTTACAATCAGACGCAGAACACCAAAATCCTCTGTTTCCGCAATGGAAAGCGCTCTGATATTCACATTGTGCTGAGCCAATGTATCCGTAACATCAACGATTGTTCCCTGTTTGTTTTCAACAAAAATTGTTAATTGCTTGATTGCCATTCCAAAAACCCCTTTCTAAAATCAGACTAGCTTACGCTTATCGATGACACGAACAGCCTTCCCTTCGCTTCGGGCAATGCTCTTAGGAGCCACCAGATGAACCTTAGGATTGATACCCAGCATGGTCTTCATAGAATTAGCCAGGTTCTTTTCCAAAGCAAGGATCTCACTCACCTTATCGGTGAACTTGTCAGCAGTCATCTCTACATTGACCTCAAAGGTATCGGTGTTATTTACACGATCCACCACAATCTGATAGTTGGGCTCATAACCCTCATTCAGCAGTACGGTCTCGATCTGGCTGGGGAATACATTAACGCCACGGATAATCAGCATGTCGTCAGTTCTGCCCATGGGCTTCGCCATCTTAATCAGTGTACGGCCGCAGGAACACTTCTTACGAGAAAGAACACAGATATCACGGGTACGATAACGCAGCAGCGGGAACGCTTCTTTATCCAAAGAAGTAAATACCAGTTCACCCTTTGTACCCTCCGGCAGAACTTCGCCGGTATCGGGATCGATAATTTCAGCCAGGAAATGGTCTTCGTTCACATGCATACCGGTCTGTTCACTACATTCGAAGGACACTCCGGGACCAGAGGTCTCGGTCAGACCATAAATATCATAGGCCTTAATACCCAAGGTCGCCTCAATACCACGACGCATTTCTTCTGTCCAGGGCTCTGCACCAAAAATACCAGCCTTCAACGGAATATCCTCAGGCTTGTAGCCCTGTTCCTTTAAGGTTTCGCCAATATATGCAGCATAAGAAGGAGTACAGCACAGAATAGTGGCCTTCAGATCGGTCATGAACTGAATCTGACGCTCCGTATTACCGGAGGACATGGGCAGAGTCAGACAACCCACGCGATGGGAACCGCCGTTCAGACCGGGACCCCCGGTGAACAGGCCGTATCCATAGGCAACCTGGCACACATCCTTATTGGTTCCGCCGGCAGCAACGATGGCACGAGCACAGCAATCTTCCCACAGATCAATATCATTCTGAGTATAGAAGGCAACTACACGACGACCGGTGGTACCGGAAGTGGACTGAATACGAACACAGTCTTCCAGAGGCTTGGCCAAAAGACCATAGGGATATGCATCACGCAGATCCGCCTTGGTCAGGAACGGAAGCTTATGCAGGTCCTCAATTCCCTTAATATCTTCAGGCTTAACACCCTTTTCATCCATCAAATTACGATAGTAGGGAACATTTTCATAAACATGCTTTACCTGCTTCACCAGTTTTTCGGATTGAAGTTTCTTCATCTCCTCAACCGGCATTGTTTCAATTTCTTTTTGATAATACTTCTGTTCCATTTTCAATTCATCCTTTCTGGCAATTACTTTTCGTTGTAACACTCGAAAATTTCATCTACACGCTTGGTATCCTTCACCTTGGTCAATGCACTGACAACAGGAACCACGATCATGGATACCGCCATGGCTGCAACACCCATTTCAGGAGACTTAGCAGCAGCAGCAGAGAAGTTAGAAGTCAGTGTAATCACAAGGGTAGCACCGCCTACGGTTAACAAACCGGAGATAATACCGGCATATGCACCGATTTTGGTGATCTTCTTGGAGAACAGACCCCAAATGTAAGGCCCGATAAAGCAGCCGGAAACCAGTCCCCAGGAGAACGACATCAGGCTTACAATAATCGGATTTTTCTGAGTCGCAAAGATAAAGGAACAAGCAACAAATACCAGGCAAAGGATTCTTGTCAACAGCATCTGAGTTTCAGGCTTTGTTTCTTTCTTTCGAACAGTAGGAATCAGATCAACTGCAACTGCAGATGCAGAGGTCAAAACCACCGCTTCCAAAGTGGACATGGATGCAGACAGCAACAAGATCATAATAACTGCCAAAAGGATAATACCCAGGGTGCCGCCGCCCAAAACTTCCATCAAAACTGCAGGAATAATAGAGTCGATACCGCCCGCAGGAAGCTGGCCTTCCAGAATCAGTCTGGAGGTGCTGCCGATTAAGTATGCACCACAGCCGATCACTGCGCAGAAAATTGTAGAAATAACAGTACCCCGCTTAATAGCCGCCGTATCCTTAATAGCATAGAACTTAACAATCATCTGAGGAAGACCCCAAGTACCAAAGCTTGTCAGCATAATATTGAAGCACAGGAACTTAAAGGAAGACCCACCAAAAATATTCGTAAGCTGATCACCCGTGGTAGGATAAGCATCGCCTGCAGCAGACTTGAAATTGCTCAAATTTTCAATAAGGCCTGCCATTCCACCCACATTTTCGTGGCCCAGAACAACAACAATCAAACAAATGACACCTACAATCATAATAATACCCTGTACCAAATCGGTATAAGCTGTAGCAATATAACCACCAGCAACAAGATATACTGCGGTAAGACAGGCAATAATCAGCATCCATACCCAAGTCTCAACGCCGGGGAATACCGCACTAAACAAAGAACCAAGACCTTTATAAACCGCAGCAGAGTACGGAACAAGAAATACAAAAATAATAACTGCCGCAAGGACTTTCATTCCCTTGGAGTTGTATCGTTTTTCGAAGTACTCCGGCATGGTCTTAGCACTTAACTTTTTGGTCATCTTTCTTGTTCGGTTTGCAAACAGAAGCCAAGACAACAGACAACCCAAAATTGCATTACCAATACCAATCCAGATTGCACCAATACCAATATTCCAACCATGCTGACCTGCATAACCAACAAATACAACTGCAGAGAAATATGTAGTACCATATGCAAATGCGGTTACCCAGGCACCGATATTACGGTTACCGATTAAAAAACCATCCAGGGTTTTAGACTTACCATAGCTGATACATCCGATGAGTGCCATTGCCAGCGCATATACGCAAAGAGCAATGATTGTGTAAAGTTGTGCATTTGTCACGTGTTTTTACCTCCTTTGTTTTTTTAGGAATACCGGAGTTAAACCATTACGGAAAACACGTCCTCCGTATTCCAACTAAGAATGTAGAGGACGAGATCACCCGTGGTACCACCTCTTTTTACCGTTTTCTCACGATAACGGCCTTAGGAGTGAAAAACACTCATATTCTATGACGGGAACGCCCGTTGCAGCCTACTGAAGACCATGTCCTGTTCGGTGCACTGCTCGCAGGATGTATTCGATAAGGAGTTCTCCATTGCCTCGCACCCACCGGCAACTCTCTTAAGGATCGCTCAGAACCTACTTGTTCCTGCTCAAACGCATTTGTTAGTTTGTATTCTAACACTATAAACGGACAAAGTCAAGACTTTTTTCGATATGCTCCATTAAAAATAAGATATTCCAAAATAATTTTCTTTCTCATTAATTATTCAGAATTTTTTCTTCTCCTTCTATTCTCCCGCGATACTTATCTTCGCCTTTCCTGCCAAACCCTTAAGATCATATCTTTTTCCAGGTTCTTTTATTAAATAGAATCAGTACCGGCAAAATTTCCAACCTGCCCAGCATCATGGTAAAGGTAAGAATCATTTTAGAAAAATCACTGTAGAGCGCAAAATTAGAATAGGGCCCCACCGCCTCGAAGGCAGGTCCCACATTAGATATACAGGTTAATACTGTGGAAAAATTACTGAAAAAGCCGTGTTCCACTTCATACGTGCCT
>JAFUJY010000045.1 GCA_017467985.1 Bacillota bacterium | reverse complement strand
TAAAAAGTCGGCGTCACCCTTGTGATCAGCCAAATTTTTCTCTGCCAGTACCCGCTGGGGTAAAAGTCCTTCTGCTAAAACCCCTTCCCAGTCGCTGGAGATGTTGCACACACGGCCCTGTTCATGAATATAATGACCGGCCTGCAGTGCTTCCTTTTCACCGGGAGCGTAAATATCCGGGAACTCCGGGATAGTCCGCCAAGCGGGGATGTTTTCATCGGGATGTTTAACAATCTGTTCCTCTTCTAAAAATAGCTTTAAGCGCAGGGCAGCGCGACAAGCCAGGGACAGTTCTGGACGCTGAATCATAGCAGCAAGCTCATTAAATCGTTGTTCAGTCAAAGGTTTTCTCATGATTTTCACCTCAGATTTATAAAATTTTTACAGGAATATTGTACAATGCAAAGGGTTCAGTCAGTAAGCGGGGCTCCTTAGCCTCGTCAAATATAGGGGCGTAGGTCATGCCCACAGACTGATATTTGGCCCCGGCGGCCTTGTTATAGGGGAGAAGTTCCACCATAATTAAGTTGAATGCCCCGGCCAGCCAATGGGCAGTCTCGGTCAGATTTTCCTCCGTGTCGTTGACCCCCGGAATCACCGGAATGCGGGCAATAAAGGGAATGCCGCTGGCGATGAGGGTGTTTAGATTTTGTCGTATTAAGTGGTTATCCATGCCGGTATACTGCTTATGTATGACGGGATCTGTATGCTTGATATCGAACAGAACCAGGTCCATGGCAGTGATTAAGTGACAAAATTGGGACGGATCTGTATGGCCGCAGGTCTCAATAGCACAGTGCAAGTCCCCCAGTTTGGGACGGACCTCCAGAATAAAATCTGACTGCAGGGAGCATTCACCACCGCTGAAAGTAATACCGCCGCCATTCATTTTCAATAAGGGGGCATTGGCCAGGAGCTTTGCCGCCAGTTCGTCGGAGGTCCAATATTTGCCGGCGATACGGATACAGTTGCGGGGACAGACTTGAGCACAGCGACCACAGGCAGTGCAGTGGCCTGGGGTGGGACAAACCTCGCGACACTTTCCACAGTGCATACACAGGCTGGAAACCACCCGTTGGGGACGAGGCAGCAGCCCTTCCGGATTGTGACACCAGTTGCAGCGCAGAGGACAGCCCTTAAAAAACACCGCAGTCCGAATCCCGGGACCATCATAAACCGCAAATTCTTCAATATCAAAAATCAGTCCTTGCATAGGCCACCTCCTTAACGCTTTTCTACCTTTATTATAACCGGAAAATGGGGGATGTCAACTGAAAAATCAGTTGCGAAAGGGTGGATTGTAGGATATAATATGTTTATAAAGAATGGAAGGAGATAGATTATGGAGATCACCTATCAGCAGATAAAAAAGAACGAGGAGATTAACATCCTCATTGAAAAAGGAAACGAAGTGTTGGGAAAGCTGGGCTTTACCGAGCATTCTCAGAAACATGCGGCCAAGACCGCCGAGACCGCCGCTAAGATTTTGACCGATCTAGGTTATGGCGAGCACGAGGTGGAGCTGGCCAAGATTGCGGGTTACATGCACGACATTGGCAACAGCGTCAATCGGACAGATCATGCCCACAGTGGCGCTATTCTGGCCTATGGAATTCTAAAAGATCTCCAGATGCCCCTGGCGGATGCGGCTTCCGTTGCCGCTGCCATCGGTAACCACGACGAAAAGACGGGTACCGCCTTTGACGAGATCTCTGCGGCGCTGGTGCTGGCGGATAAAACGGATGTGCGCCGTAACCGTGTGCGCAATCGGATCATCGCCACCTTTGATGCCCATGACCGGGTGAATTATGCGGTTCTGTCCGCCACGTTGACCGTGGACGTGGAGAAAAAGGTAATTCAGATGGACATGCAGCTGGATGATACCATGTGTTCCATCATGGACTATTTTGAAATCTTCCTGGATCGTATGATTATGTGCCGCCGGGCTGCGGAAGTACTGGGCTGCCGGTTTAAGTTGGTGGCCAATGGAAGTAAAGTTGGGTGAATTACGCAGGTGATAGCCGCAATCATGGTCTATCACCTGTTTTTGTATATGGAGCACTACTGATAGGAGAGTTTTGCTTAAGGTATCTTCGAAAAATCGGTTGACGGGAGAGTATATATCTGATAATATTGTATTTACAGAAGTGGAAAGGAGAGCTTTCCCACAGCGGAAGCCAAGACTCAACTATGTCGGACTACAGTCAGCGTTTTGCACTAAACTTGAGAGTGCTGCGGCAAAAAAAGGGATTAACCCAGAAAGCCTTTGGGGAGCTTTTGGGATATTCAGAAAAAACAGTGAGTAAATGGGAATGAGGAGCCAGTATTCCCGGGATCGAGACGTTATTTGATATTGCGGGGAATCTGCAGACCAGTATAGAGGCATTATTCCAAGGGGCAGACGAGTATTATCTGGGGATTGACGGTGGTGGAACGAAGACGGATCTGGCTCTTGCAGACAGGGAGGGAAATATTCTGCGTACCCTGCGTGTTAAGCCCTGCAACCCTGTGGATATCGGCCTGGAGGCATCCAAAGAGATCTTAAAGAATGGTATTTTTGAAATTTGTAAAGGTATCCCCTTTTCATCGGTATATATGTTTGCGGGGATCTCCGGCGGCGTATCCGCAGGAATGAAAGAAAAACTGCAGGAATTTTTCAGTGAATTCCGCTTTGGCGGGTTTGTGAATGATTCGGATAACCGCAATATTATCGCCGCCGGTCTGGGGCAGCAGGATGGAATGACCATGATTCTCGGTACAGGGATTTGTGTATATACCCAGAAAGACGGTAAGCATACCAAAGTTGGTGGCTGGGGATATTTGATAGACAACGGCGGCAGCGGCTATAATTTGGGACGGGATGCCCTGAATGCCTATTTTTGTGCTTTGGATGGCAGCGCTGAGAAGACACTTCTCGCGGAGGAGATTGACGCTCTGCACCCCGGTGGGACTCAAAAGTTAATGGAATATATTTATAAAGAGGGGAAAAAAGGGGTGGCATCCTTCGCTCCGGCGGTGTTTGCAGCACTGGAGAAAGGGGACAAGATCGCAAAGGCGATTCTGGAGCGGAATATGATGGAGGCAGCCCATCTGCTGGAGACGGGGGCGAAACAATTTGATTTGGAAAAAATTCCGGTCATTCTGGCAGGGGGACTGACCAAACAGCCGCGGGTGTTGGAAGCTTTACAGCAAAACCAGCGCTTTGACATCCGTATATTGGATTGTCGTCCGGTAAACGGCGCGATCCTGCTGGCACAGCAAATTCCAAAGGAGGAAGAGTGATGCAGAGGACGGAAATAAGAAACAAGAATACCATGCATATTGATCAGGAGACCACCGCAGGGATGCTGCGTCTGATCCAGGAGTAAAATTACAATGCGGTGCGGGCCATTGAAAGGGCCATGCCCGCCATTGAAAGGGCTTGTGACAAAATTACAGAACGGATGATGAATGGCGGCCGGCTGATTTATATGGGGGCCGGCACATCAGGGCGACTGGGTGTGATGGATGCGGTGGAATGTCCGCCCACTTTTGGTGTATCCAGTGAATTGATCAGCGGAATTATTGCCGGTGGGTATGACCGGATGGTGAGCGCTGCGGAAGGTGCGGAAGACCAGGGGGCGACAGGCATTCAAGACCTGGCGGCCAAGAAACTCCGTCCACAGGACACGGTATTTGGAATCTCTGCGGCGGGAAATGCCGCATACGTAGCGGATGCTTTGGAATATGCCCGCCAACAGGGATGCTTGACCGTGGGACTGACCTGTAACCAGGGCAGTCGGCTGGAGCGGGAATCGAATATTTCCATTGTGACGGACACGGGGCCGGAGGCGATCACTGGGTCTACCCGCATGAAGGCGGGATCCGCCCACAAAATGGTGCTGAATATGATTTCTACCTGTGTTATGGTCAAACTGGGGAATGTGTACCAGAATCTGATGATTAACCTGCGCCCCACCAATATCAAATTGAAAAATCGTATGATTTCCATCGTGTGTGAGATCAAGGGCTGCGATGAAACCATGGCAGTGCAGCTGTTAGAAGAAAATAACTGGTCTATTCGCCGGGCAGTGGAGGAATAAATATGGAAATTGTTAGATTAAAAGCATCAGATTATGATGAATGGCTGTATGTGCTGAATACAGTATTCGGGCGGCACAATCAGAAAGAAATGGATTTTGAAAAAGAACTGCCCGCCATGTGTGTCAGGGACGATGAGTATATGGGCAAACACTTTGCGGTGAAGGAAGATGGCCGGATTTGCGCCCTGTTGGGCGTGTATCCCCTGCCCACCAGAATTGGTGATCAGGAACTCATGTTTTCCACCGTGGGTAATGTGGCCACCCTGCCGGAATATGAGGGCAGGGGCTATATGCGGGCGCTGATGCAGGAGGCCATGAAGGAACTGGAACGAATCGGTGCAGATGCCTCCCGTCTGGGTGGTGCACGCCAGCGTTATAACCGATATGGTTATGAAAGCTGTGGTCGGGAATATCATTTTACGATCAATGATCATACCGCCAAATATTGTTTTACGCAGGGAACAAAAGTGTATTTTAAAGAGATCTCGGCAGGAGACAAAAAAGAACTGGTATGGATTGAGAATTTGCGAAGTGGAGAGCATATGCAGGTTCATCGTCCGCGGCCATATGAGACATTGCGGGCGTGGCAGAACCGTCCCTTTATTGCGCTGAATGAAAAGGGAGAGATGATCGGGTATCTGGTTTCTTCCCAGAACCGTGCAGGCCTTTCGGAAGTGGCGGCGAAGGATGTGGCAGCACTGAAAAACATGCTGTTTTGCTGGCAGAAAGAAGTGGGAGGGGCCATTTCCTTTGTTTTGTCGCCATCCCAGTGGGAAGCAGTACGTTATTTTTCGCAAGTGGCCGCAGGTATGGGGATGAACCCACCCTGTCATTTTAAGATGATTCATTATGACCGGGTGGCGGATGCCTTGTTGAAGCTAAAGGTCTCCTATACGCCGGGGCTTGTCCAGGGTGAGCAGGTAATCGAGATCAAAGGCTGGGGCAATCTTTTATTGTACAACAAAAATGGGCAGGCTTTTTGTAAGAAAACGGACAAGGCTGCCAGCATCTCACTGGAACCGCTGGCAGCGTCACGGTTCTTATTTGGACCCTTTGAACCCAGTGCAGTGACAGACTGTGGAGAATTTTTGTCCGCACTGCTGCCCCTGCCATTGGGGTGGAGCACATTGGATCGGGTATAAGGAGAGTAATCATGGGAAGATTATTTGAAGAACATATTAAACGAAAAGTAAAAAGTCTGGATGGTGCCTGGAAATTCCGTACGGATGAGGCAGACTGCGGCAAGGAAGAAAAATGGTATCTGGGTTTTACCGGCGGAGAGACGGTGATTGTTCCCTCCGTTTGGAATCTGCAAAGCAAGTTGATTACCTATGAGGGTGTGGCCTGGTATGAAAAGACCTTTTACAGTGAGGGCGGCGATCTGCGGATGTGTTTTGGTGCGGTCATGACCGAGGCCGATGTGTGGCTGGATGGAGAATACCTGGGGAATCACTATGGTGGATTTTCCCAGTTTGAGTTTATTGTTCCGGGGGTGGCATCGGGCATGCATCACCTGACGGTGCGGGTAGATAATCGTTTTGATGAGCAGTCTATTCCTCAGGCCCGGCTGGACTGGTATCATTACGGTGGGATCATCCGAAGTGTCACTATGGAAACACTGGAAGGGGTGTGCATCCTGAATCATCGCCTGGAATATACGCTGGCCGAAGATCTAAAGTCGGCTCGCTGCAAATTTGTGGTGGATTTGTATCATCATGAAAAGGGCAGTGCTAAGCTGCAGATACTGCTGGGGGATCAGCAGATTTACAGCGAAGAGATCGCTGTGGAGGGCACCCAGACTCTGGAACTTCCGGAATTTACGTTGGAGGATGTGAAGCTGTGGGATGTGGGTAAGCCCAATTTGTATCCGATTTCGATTTTCACGGATACGGATGACCTGCAGGATCGTGTGGGTTTTCGAAAAATCGCCGCAGAACATGAAAAAATCCTGCTCAATGGCAGGCAGCTCGAAATTCGGGGCGTGAACAGGCACGAAGAGCATCCGGATTTTGGCTTTGCCTTCCCCATGGGTCTGATGAAAAAAGATATCGAGCTGGTATTGCAGATGGGCTGCAACGCGATTCGCGGCTCTCATTATCCCAATTCTCGGGAATTTGTGGATTTTCTGGATGAGAGAGGCATTTTATTCTGGAGCGAGATCCCCATCTGGGGCGTGGGCTTTCCGGAGAGGGTGATCGGCGATCCCGTGGTTGTGGAGCGGGGAATGAACATGCACCGGGAAATGGTGAAGTATTATTATAACCATCCCTGCATTATCATGTGGGGCATGCACAATGAGACACCCTCCCATAGCCAGGAGGTCTACCGTATGAGCGAAAAATATTATCACTTCCTGAAGGAAAATGGAGGCAACCGTCTGGTGGTCTATGCCTCTAACGTAAATGTGAAGGATATTTGCTTTGAATTTACGGATGTGATTTGCCTGAATGAATATTGGGGCTGGTACGGCGGAGACTTAAATTGCTGGAAACCGTTCTTGGACAAGTTCATTGAGCACAGAAACCAGCTGGGATTGGGTGAAAAGCCGATTATATTCAGTGAATTTGGTGCGGCGGCGGTGTATGGAACCCACGATGATGAGGAGATCGTCTGGAGCGAGGAATATCAGGCCAGGTTGATTTCCTTGTGTCTGCGTCTGTTTCATGAGACCCCTTCTGTGGCGGGTAGTTTTATTTGGCAGTTCTGCGACTTGCGCACCTGCTTAGAGGCGGGCATTAACCGGGCAAGGGGTTTTAATAACAAAGGTCTCTTAAATGAATACCGTAAGCCGAAAATGGCTTATCATGCGGCAAAGAAGCTGTATTGGGAATTTGCGGAGGAAGAACAGTAAAAAAAGCCGGGAGATTTCGAAAAATCTCTCGGCCTTATGTTATTACTTCAATACTACAGCGTTTCCATCTACGCCCACATCCCGGTCGTAGCTCAGCTTCAGCTGGCCGCCGGCGTGGAAGAACTTGTCTGCCTGCTGGGCGGTCATTTTGTGCTTGGGAGCAAAGTCAGAGCTGTTCATGTATCGCAGAATCTGAGCCAACAGGGTGACCTGGGCCGGGTCGTTGCCATCCAAGTGGAAGGTGCACACCAGCGCCTTACCGGATCCAACGGTAAATTCGAACATGGCTGCCTGCTTGAAGATGATCTTGTAGGAGTTGACAGTCTCCAGAATGGGGTCAAAGGGCAGAGGATCGTCGTCATTGAAGACTGCGGTGCAGCTCCTTACCATCATGGGATAGAACTGGAAGTCACACCAGCCCTCCTGGGGGAAGTGCTTCCAGATGGGGTGATCATGCAGTACGGTGGCGGTACAGCCAATGGGCCGGCCGGCCATTCCCTTCATAAAGTTTATGGGCATGGTCTTCATATCCAGCGGGGAGAGGATCAGAACATTAGCACCCTGTTCCAGTTTGGAGATGAGTTCGGGATCGTCCTGAGTGTAGACCAGCACATCGCCGGGATGGGCCTGAATCTGGGGGAAGATCCAGAAATCATATTCGTTTTCCAGATAATAATGGTCGCAGTCCAGGGTCAGCTGCAGTTTGCAGTGCTCCGGCTTCGCCAGAAGGGGTGCAGTGACACTGATCTCACTCAGACTGAACTTGTGATGGGTCTCGATGGCATCAAAGGAGCGGCTGTGACGGGCATAGCAGTGACCGTCGGCACCCAGCAGACGCCAGGTCAGAGTTGCCTTGCCGGGCTCTTGGGCACCATAAATAGATGCAAAGGCATTGTAGGTAATGGTTTCGCCGCACCAGTAGTTACGCTTGGCAACTACATCGGCCAGAACCAGATTTTCACCATTATAGCGCAGGATGTCCACCGCATTTTCACCGGGCTTGAATTCAAAAAACTCATTCAGTACACCGGGGGTGTAACCGCAGCGATGCCAATGATAATCGATGGCACCCAGATAGTCATAACCGCACACACCGTTGATCAGTCGCAGACGTTCCACTTCCAGTTTGCGGATAGCGGCTGTCCAGTAACAGGAGTGACGGAAATAGGTGGGGGCCATGGGCAGCATACCGGCTTCATCCAGCTGCTTGCGGGCGCCGGAGTACAGGTCTGTGCCGATACGGGTGCCTTCATAACGTTTTTCCAAATCCAGATTGATGTAGGAGTCATGAATACCCAGTTCGTGGCTAGTATAAGGCTTTTCATAGTAAGCTACCAGGGGTTCTAACTCCTGCCAGGTGGGTTCGATCAGGTCGATACCGATATGGCGATGGGGCTGCAGAACGTCAAACTGCTTCAGACGATCCAGCTTGGTCTTGTTGTGGGGGAAGGGGAAGTCCACGATGGGCTGACCCTCTTCTTCAAAATGTCCGTCCGCATCCAGCAGCGCTTGCATGGGGCTGAACAGGGTGTCGGGCACCAGTTCCTTTTGCTCAGCGGCCAGCTTTTCAAAGCGGTCGATGACATGATGCTTGATGCGCACCTCGTTACCGCAGCAGTACAGCACAACGCTGGGGTGCTTGCGGCACTTGAGCAGAATATCGGTCCACATGGGATCGGTAAATTCGTTGGGAGCCTCCACCTGGATCAGCATACCGTATTCATCGGCAGCGGTCAAATAATCCTCATTGGGAACATTTGTATGGAAGCGAATCCAGTTGAAGCCAATCTGGCGATATTTGCGCATAGCATCCCGATAATAAGCCGCATCCAGAGGTGCGGTACAAGTCAGGGGATAATAGCCGTGCTCAGTAAAACCACGCAGAATTACGGGGTGACCGTTGATCAAGATCTCCTGACCGCGAATAGCCATGCGGCGCAGACCAAAGTTCTGCTGATGGGTATCGCACAGTTCGTCATTTACATAGGTCTTCACTTCCAGAGTATACAGGTAAGGATCCTGATCGGACCAGGGACGCAGATGGGCACTGTCCCAGGTGATTTGGGTGTCCTTGGAGAAAGTATGGCAGACCCGCTTATGGGTGTCAGGAGCGTACAGAGAGTATTCTAAAGTCACATCGGCAGCTGTGGCAGAGTGCTGCAGCTGGGCGTTGACGGTTAGAGTGTTCAGATCTTCTGAGGGGCAGGCGTATACATCGGTGACGGCGCAATATGCGGCCTGATGCAGAGTTACATCGCCATAAATACCACCGGTAAAGCCCTTGAATCCACGATAACCACAGCTGATCACATTGCGGCGCTCGTTGCTGACAGCCAACAGCAGTTCATTGTCCTGACCGGGCTGCAAATAGTCCTGAATCGGGACGCAGATACCGGTCATGTGATTCTGATGGAAGGCTACTCGCTGCTTGTTGACAAATACTGCGATGTCCGTCACCGCGCCGGGAACGGTCAGAAGGAGGACCTGATCTTCTAGGTTTTCCGGTGCATGCAGCATCTTGCGGTACCAGCCGTTTCCAATTAAATAGGGCAGAGCGGTGTCAAAGGGCTTGCCGCTGCCCAGGGGGTATTCGATTTTACGATAATTAGGATTTAAGCGAATATCACGGGACCAGACGATAGTGCGCTTTAGACTGTCCAAGTTGTCGTCCCAGTAACCGGGAACGGGCATGACAGCGTCAAACAGCTTCAGAGGAGGGATGTTCTCCGTCACCAGCTGGCCTTCGGGCTGATATGAAAATTGCCAAGTGCCATTGAGTACAAGATGTTCCATGTAAGTCATCCTTTCATAATATGATAGGATAAGTATAACATAGAAGTTCTTTGACTGGCAATGATACTTGGCATAGTTTTTGACATTTACAAAGAAAAAGAGAATAAATGCAATGATTTTTACAGTTTGGTCACGGTGAGATTTCGGAAATTGTCAATGCCCAAAGACTCGATACGAGTTCGGATGGCGGCAGTGTGTCCGTCGAAATCGACGGCGGTTCCGGGAACATAACAGGCTAGGAAAGCGGGCTGCTCATAGGGATTACCTGGCTGATGGATCAAATTGAAATTGCGCAGTTCCAGACCGTCCGCCAGGGACTCCAGGGTAATGGCAGGCTGCTGTTGTTCTTTATTTGTGCAGTAACAGGTCATGTTTTCCACCAGAACATTTTCGATGCGTCCCACACCATTGGGCCACTCGCTGTCATCAAAAACAGGCGTGCGGCAGTAACGGCCGGCGTCGGCATTAATGGCATAAAAACGGAAGCCGCCTTGAATATTACGCAGGGTTATATTACGGATGGCAGAATCCACGCTGAACATGCGCACGATGGTATGGCAGTCTTCTGCATAAACATTTTCAATGACCAAATTCTCAATATCGCCCCGGGTCATACCGATGTTTTCCACTCGCTCCATGGAATCGTCGGCGTTTAGGGCAATCAGGTCGTCATTGGTCTGTCCCTTGGACAGGGCGCGGATATTCTTAACTTTGCCGTTACGAACCTCTCCGTTAAAGTGCAGACCGTCCTGATTGTAGGCCAGTTTGTCGCTGAAAAAGCTGATATTTTCGATGGTAAAGTTAGAAAGCTTGGCCATGCGAATGTTATAGGTAACGGAGTTGGCCACGGTGAGGCCATCCAGCTTTAGCCCATCTACATTGAAAAAGTTCAATACAGCACCGGAAAAGCGAGTGGTATCGAAAATGTCACCTTTGAAATTGGCTTCACCCTGGTTATTGCCGTCCCACACACCGCCGATAATGGCGATATTGGTGTTGCCCTTCTCCCAGTCGGCATTGGTCAGCAGGAAGCGCCCCTGCAGCTTGGGGGTCTCGCCGTCCATTACAATGCGGGCGGTGGGTTCTGCCAAAATGGTGGTGTTGCTGTGTACCAGCAGCGTTTCGCTGATGATGTATGCTCCGTGGGGAATGAGAATCGTATCGCTGCCGGAATCCAGTGCCTGCTGGAAAGCCTTGGTATCATCGGTAAAACCATTGCCGATAGCGTTATAATCTTTTACAGAAATCATGATAGGAACCTCCTTTATGAGGGATTTTGATTTATTGTAGCACGAAAAGTGGGGGAGTGCAAGTGGCCTGGCGAGGCATTTTTTACCGTAGGACAAAATGCAATAATTTGTGTCAAAAGCGACCAAAATATTGCATTCTGTCCTACGGTTTGGTACAAGCTTTGGGTTGACATCTCATGTCACTTGTGATATATTGACCTATGAGGTGATCTGATGAGAGTTGTTTTGGTGGGAGACCTGCAGTATCGTGCAGGCGAAAAAATAGATCATATTGTAGATGAGATTAATACTTTAGAGGCGGATGCAGTCATTGTGCTGGGTGATTATGCTTATGGAGAGATCTTTGGGGCCTATGAGGCCTTTGATACTATTGCCCAAGCTTTCAAAAATCTAAACTGCGGGACTTTTATTCCTATGGTGGGTAATCACGACGTGCAGCATGAGGCGGGAGAGTGCATTTATCCCAATGGTCGGGCTGCAGCCAACTATGAAAAAGCCTTTGGGAAAAAGCCCTGCAACCAGGTGTTGGAATTTGAAGATTTTCGGGTATTTATTATCCATAGTGACAGCCAGAAAAAGGGCGACTGCTGGACGGTGAATGAATGTTACGTCAGCGACGAGCATTTTGACCAGATCAAGGCCCAACTGGAAAAAGATCCGGAGAAGCCGGCCATTATGGTGACCCACGCACCCATCGTGGAGAGCGGTTTGTTGACCGTACCCCAGACCCATGTGCGGGCAACCAACGCCTATATGGATCAGGACCATGGTTATCAGCGCTGGATCGACCTGGCGGATGAATATCGTCAAATCATTATGTGGTTCAATGGACACTATCATATGGGTCATCATCACCGGGACAGCATGAATGTGCGGGATGGTTTGGTGTACTTTGTTACGGGCTGTGCCACATCCGCATCCAGGGATGGCCAGCATCATACCCGGGTAGTGGATGTGAATCATGGAGAGATTATCGTTTCTACCTATGATCACGACAGTAAATGCATCAGTGAAGATTATCGTCAATCATTGGAGGTCCGTCCCCAGCAGCGAGAAGAGCGGCCTATTACCAAAAAATTTGCTGCCGGCTGCGGCGCGGTGGTGTCAGGCGGCCTGAAAGTGGGAAAAAACAGCATGGTCTATGCCCAGACTGATAATGACTATTTATGGGAGATCGACACAGTTCATGGCATTGCCAATGGCACGCTGCACTACAGTGATAAGGACATATTAGAAACCTATACCATCGACGAAACCTGCGTATGGCGAGTATGCGGCGACAAGATTTACAGTCATGCTTACCGGGAAAAGCAGCGCTTTATGCGGGAAAAGGACTGGGAAAAGTGTGTATTCAAAGAAGATGTGCGTGCCAATTTACCGCCGGACTTGGGTGAAACCTTTATTTATCAGGGGCATCAGGCTTGTCGGATTGGTGATGACATGATTTGTTTTACATACAATGATGCTGACGGTCGGCTGTACTTTGAGACCGTAAAAGAATAAATGCGCCGATTGGCGCTTTATTTTTTTAGAAAATGAACCTTTTGGTCCTCATCTTCGTCTATATAGGTGAAATCGATTTCAATATCAAAATGAGGAGGTGAGGATATGGAGTTTGAACAACTATTGACAGAGTGCAAAGCAGCGGTGGAGCGGTTTGTCCGGTACCGGCTGCCCAGCCAGGCGGATGCGGAGGATATTTTGCAGGATGTGATTGTCACCGCATACCAGAAGCTGGACATGCTGAAAGATCGTGGGTCTTTCAAGCCGTGGATCCTGACCATTGCCCGCAACCGCTGCAACGATTATTTTCGGGAAAAGGCCAGACAATTGGAGATCCCCCTGGAAGTGATGCGGGTAAGTGAGGAGACCATGGGCCGTCACGGTGTGGTTAGCGCGGTGCGGGAGACTTTGGAGCAGCTGGAGGATAAGGAAAAGCAGATTTTGTATCTGTATTATTTTAAGGAACTGCCCCAAAGTGAGATCGCAAAACGGCTGGATATCCCAGTGGGTACGGTCAAAAGCCGCCTGCACTATGCCCGGAAGCAGTTTAAGAATAAATATCCATATCCGCCGAAAGGAGACTGTACTATGAAAAAATTACCGGAATATATGCCCAAGTATCGAATTGAAAAGGTTGATGAAGAGCCCTTTGAAGTACGCTGGGAGGAACTGATGGGCTGGTTTTTGGTGCCCAGACTGGGGGAAAAGCTGTCCTGGGGCATGTATGATATGCCCTCCGGCAAGTGCGATCATTATTATGACATGGAAGTGACCGGCAGGGCGGAGGTGCATGGCATCGAAGGCGTGGAACTGATTGCCAGGGAAGCGTCCTATTCAGCAAAAACGGAGAAGCTGAATCGAACCTTTGTGGCTCAGCTGACCGATACCCATTGTCGCTATTTGGCGTGCCAGCGAACAGAAAAGGGAGTTCGACGCTATCTTACATT
>JAFUJY010000044.1 GCA_017467985.1 Bacillota bacterium | reverse complement strand
TGATAATGAACAGGCCCAGACCACCAATGATAGAGCAGATAGCACCAACGATGGACAGTTCCTTCTTACCATACTTAACAACCATCTTACGAGCCAGAGGAGTAAATACGAGAATCGGAATCATGGAGAACAGCTGAACGATACCGGAGATCTGAGGATTCTGGAAGTAGATCTGGAATACAACAGATACAGCAGTAGCAGCACCCTGCATACCAATGAACATACCCATGGCAGCAATGGTAGCACCAACAGCGGGACGATTGTGAACGAAGTTCTTCAGAGCTTCCATTACATTAAACTTGGGCTGCTCTTCGTTCAGAGTAACTTCGGTATCAACACGGATCTCGGTGTTACGAATCATAAACTGGAAGCAGATGAAGCCCAGAACACCCATAACCAGAGCGGCAACGAATACCATGGGGCCGTTCAGGGACTTGTCGGGGTTGTAGATCAGGAAGGGCAGGATAACCATGGGCAGCATGTTACCAACCATGGAACCGATGGAACGCCATGCAGACAGAGAAGCACGGTCAGCGGGATCGTTGGAGATCAGGGACAGCAGAGAACCGTAAGGAACGTTAGCTACGGTGTAGAATGCATCCCAAACTACATAACCAGCGATGAAGATGATGGCCTTTGCAAAAACGGGGGCCTGAGGAACAGGGATAAAGCAGCAAGCACCACCAACGATCAGACCGATAGAACCGGCCCAGATGTAGGTCAGGAACTTGTTTCTCTTGTACTTACGCTTGTCAGCGTCGATCATGGAACCGATCAGCGGGTCGTTAATTGCATCCCATACCTGAACAATAACCAGCAGCAGGGAATACCACAGGCCCATACCCATAACCTGTGTCCAGAACAGAGCCATAGTACCCTTCAGGGCAAAGCTCATGTTACAACCAAGGTCACCGGCAGCATAGGCAACACTATCGCGAATACCAAACTTGCGGAAACCATTGGCGTCTCTTTTGACTTCTTTCTTAGCCATTTGAAATTCCTCCTTGATTTGTACAGCATTACAGCTATAGTAGGTTCTTATATTATATCGGATTTGGGGACAGATGTAACCGTACCATTTTCGCAAATATGTGACGGTGTTATAAAAACATTTTGTTAACATATTTGGTATAAATGACGAAAAAAGTCGTTTTGATAATTGACGTTTTGGATAGAATAGGATATACTTATACTATAGCTAGACAATGGGGTGATGGAGTATGTATAAGCGTTGTGTTACGGAGGGGGCAGCCCAGCGCCAGCGTATGTTGGAGGACTGCCTGTTGAAGAAAATGCAGGATATACCGTATCAGCAGATTTTTATCAGTGATTTGTGCGAAGAAGTGGGGTGTTCCCGTAAGGCCTTTTATCGCTATTATAATGGAAAGGACGACTGCCTGAATGCTCTGATTGACCGGACGTTGATGGGGTTTGCAAGCTACCAGGGGAAGGTCGAAGGATTAAAGGGGGATTATCCGGCGGATTTGGCTAAGTACTTGAAATATTTGATGGAGCAAAAAGAATTGCTGGATGCGTTAATTAAAAATGAATTGAGTCGAGCGCTGTTAGAGCGGACGCTGACGCACGTTTTGAATGAAGAGTATGGAGCCAGACGCTGGTTTAAGGCGGATAATACCAAGTACAGTGAAGAGATATTATTGTTTTCTTTCAGCGGCATCATTTCGCTGATCTTAAAATGGCACAGTACAGGTTATAAGCGGACTTTTGAGGAAATGGTCGGTATTTTGATGCAGCTGATCACATCGCCGCTGGCAACCAATCCGCATGTTAAGTAAGGAGGAGAAAATGAAACATTTTACAATTCATACCCCCTTTGGGGAGTTGTTTGCATCGGAAGAGTGCAAGGATTTCGCGGAGTTTTTTATTTACAATCGTCCGCCCAGGCGCCGCCTGACAGAAGAGATGACCCTGCAGGATCTAAAAGTTAAGGATCCGAACCGCAACATTGAGTCCATGTGTGATGGTGTAAATCATCTGTTGGAGACAATCCGTCGGGGTGTACCGGTGGTGTGGGACTATTGGAGCGAAGAGGAACAGGCTAAAAATCCTGAAAAGAAGGCAGGTAAGTTGTTTTATCTTCCGGCCGGAGGGGTTGAAAAGAAGCCATTTGTGCTGATCTGTGCCGGCGGTGGTTACAGCTCGGTATGCTCTATTGTGGAGGGCTTTAATACAGCGCGGCGCATCAATCAGTTGGGTTACCCTGCTTTTGTGATGAACTATCGCGTGGGCTATGAAGGTTTGCTGCCCGATCCTATGGAGGATGTGGCCCAGGCGTTAAAATTTATCATGGGGAAGGCTGAGGAGTTCGGAGTACTGTGTGAAGATTACGCAGTCACCGGTTTTTCCGCGGGGGGACACCTGTGTGCCTCTTGGGGAACGGACAATGTGGGGTATGCGGCTTATGGGCTTCCCAAGCCCGGTGCTCTGTTCCCGGTGTATCCGGTGATTGACCTTACGCCCATGGCTGAACACGGTGGCACATTTGTGCGGACGCTGGGTGGTCCGGATGTGGCTGCGGCCATCGAAAAGTATTCTGTGTGCCGCCATGTGTGGGAAGGTTACCCGCCCACATTCAGTGTACACTGCATTGACGACCCGGTGGTGCCCTATGAGCAGAGTCTGATTTTGCAGAAAGAGTTAGAGGATCGAGGCATTGCCCACGCCATTAAGTTGGGCAACGTCGGAGGACATGGTATCGGTGAAGGCCGAGGCAGTGATGTGGAAGGCTGGATCGATGAGGCCGTTGTTTTCTGGCAGAAATGTATAAAAGGAGAATAAGATCATGAAAAAAGAATTTGATCAGGTATTCAAAAATCCGGGCAGTGAGTTCCGTGGAGCCCCCTTCTGGGCATGGAACTGTAAGCTGGAGTCGGAGGTAATGACCCATCAGGTGGAGTATTTTAAGGAAATGGGTCTGGGTGGCTTCCATATGCATTGTCGTACCGGTCTGGACACTCCCTACATGAGTGAGGAGTTTTTGCAGATCATCAAAGACTGTGTGGAAAAGGCCAAAAAGGAAAAGATGTATGCCTGGCTGTACGATGAGGATCGTTGGCCCTCCGGTGCCGCAGGCGGTCTAGTTACTAAGGATCCCCAGTACCGTGCCAGAGATCTGATTTTTAGCCCCTGGTCCTCTGAGGATATGCCGGAGACCCCGCAGATCCACGGTTCCAGCATGGGA
>JAFUJY010000043.1 GCA_017467985.1 Bacillota bacterium | reverse complement strand
GTTGGCCGCGGTACTGTACTTCGTAGCGGTGAAGTTCAAAAAGGTGCCGGGAGCCGTGCTGCTGGTGGCAGTGCTGGCACTGGGCTGCATGTCCGGCATCAACGTGGTAAAAATCGCCAACTCCATTCAAAAGGTTTCCGCGTATCAGGACTTTAATAATGATGACCCCAATATCGTGCTGAGCCAAAAAGGCAAAAACGTCGTGGTCGTCATGTTGGATCGGGCACAGGGTGTGTTTGTTCCCTTTATCATGGAGGAAAAACCGGAACTGCAGGCGGCCTTTGACGGCTTTACCTACTATTCCAATACGTTTTCTTTCGGTGAATTCACAAACTTCTGTGTACCGGCCTTAGCTGGCGGCTATGAATATACCCCTGTGGAGATGAACAAACGGGCTGAGGAATCTCTGATGGACAAGCACAATGAGGCAATCAAGGTAATGCCCCAGATCTTCTCTGATAACGGCTATAAGGTGACTGTGGTTAATCCCACCTATGCCAACTACCAGTGGATTCCGGATGTATCCATTTACAGAGATATAGAAAACTGCAATGCCTATTTGTCCCTCCAAAGTGTGGAGAGTACGAATTATGCCGCAAAAAATACAGTTGTGGAAAGCAACACCCGGAACTTCTTCTGCTTCAGTCTGATGAAGACTATGCCGCTGGCTTTACAGTACACACTGTACGACGGCGGCCAGTATCTCCAGATCCGCGGCGCAATCGGAACGGTGGGCAGTGAGGAGACCGTGGAAACGACCAATCAAATGATCCACAGCATGACCAGTGCAAGCGGCATCAGTTCGTTGTTTCAAGATGGTTATAATGCAATGGAAAGTCTTGTGGACGTGACCAGAATCAGCAGCAGTGACACGAATACGTTCCTGTACTTTACCAATGAGGTCACGCACAACCCTGCCATGCTGCAGCTTCCCAATTATGAACCGGCTGAGAATGTGGATAATTCCGCATATCCGGAATTGTTGGGCGATCGAATGAGCGCTGACGGGCAGGTTTTGATGGTCAATTCGGAATCTGCGCTTGTACATTATCAAACCAATATGGCAGCACTGCTGCAGCTGGGCGAATGGTTTGACTATTTACGGGAGCAGGGGGTGTATGATAACACCCGGATCATTGTGGTATCGGATCATGGACAGTTTGGTGGAAGATGCCGTGAGGAACTGATACTGAAGGTTAACGGAGAGGATTCCAGTGTAGCCGGTAACTTCCCGCTGCTGATGGTGAAAGACTTTGGGGCAACAGGATTCCATGTGTCTACAGAGTTTATGACCAACGCGGACGTGCCCACGCTGGCTACCGATGAGATCATTGAAAATCCGGTCAACCCCTATACCGGAAAGCCCATCAACAGCGATGAGAAGACTGCCCATGAGCAGATCGCCATCGTATCCACACTGTGGGATGTTGCCGAAAACAACGGCAATACCTTTAAGGCTGCCCAGTGGGCATCCGTAAAGGACAACATCTGGGATGCAGATAACTGGAGCTTCTATATGGACAGAGAAGTCGTTCTGGACGAACATAAACTGCCGGAATAAAAGCGCTTCTGAACAAATACACGGAATCAAATTCCGGAGAGGAAGGGGAATATGTCCTTTTTATCAATCATTGAGACGATCCTCATCGGACCGCTGAAGCTGGTATTTGAGATCATCTATAATCTGGCCTATCGGATGGTGGGACATCCGGGACTGGCAATTATCTTTTTAAGCTTTGTGATGAATATTCTGGTGCTGCCGCTGTATAAGCAGGCGGACCTGATGCAGGAAAAGACGAAGGATACGGAGGCCCGGCTGGCCCCCGGCGTTGCCCATATCAAAAAGGCCTTCTCCGGCGATGAGCGGATGATGATCCTGCAGACATATTACCGGCAGATGCACTATAAGCCCGCCAGTGCGCTGAGCGGGTCGGTATCTCTGCTGCTGGAGATCCCGTTCTTCATGGCGGCGTACCAGTTCCTGTCCAATCTGACGATCTTGGACGGTGTAGCCTTCGGCCCCATTGCGGACCTGGGAGCCCCGGATGCGATGTTTACCATAGGGGGCTTTACAGTCAATGTGCTTCCGGTGCTGATGACAGTGATCAACATCATCTCCAGCGCCCTGTACTTAAAGGGCTTTCCCTTAAAAAGCAAGATCCAGCTGTACGCCATGGCCATGTTCTTCCTGGTGTTTTTGTACACCTCGCCCTCGGCCCTGGTGTTCTACTGGACATTGAACAATCTGTTTTCGCTCATTAAGAACATCTTCTATAAGATCCCCAATCCCAAGCGGGTGCTCCAGGTGCTCTGCGCCGTGGCCGGACTGGGAATTATCGTGTATACAGTGGGGTTCTTTGAGACCCAGTCGCTGAAGGTGAAGCTGGTATTGCTGGCGGTGGGTGTTCTGCTGTTGGTGCCTCTGGTATGGGAGGTGCTGAAAAAGTGGGTCAAGCTGCCCCAGGCAAAGGAAGCCCCGAAGCCGGATAAGAAGACATTCCTGCTGGGCAGTCTGTTTTTAACAGTGCTCATCGGTGTGCATATCCCCGCAACCTTTATTGCGGCTTCCCCTCAGGAGTATGTAAATGTATACAACTTCCACCATCCGTTATGGTATGTGGCAGCCTCAGCGGCCATGGCGGCGGGACTGTTCCTGGTGTGGCTGCGGGTGTTCTACTGGCTGGCAAACCCCAGGGGCAAGGTGCTGTTTGAGCGGCTGGTATGGATACTGAGCATCCTGCTGCTGGTAAACTACATGTTCTTCGGCACGGACATGGGTGTCATTTCTTCCACATTGCAGTACGATACTGCGTTTGTATTCAGCCGCACCGAACAGCTGGTGAATTTGGCGGTGATGACGGTGCTGGCCGCGGTGCTGTACTTCACAGCGGTAAAGTT
>JAFUJY010000042.1 GCA_017467985.1 Bacillota bacterium | reverse complement strand
ATGGGTATTATGAAAGTAAAATTGATGAACAAAATCTCTCAGGTGGGCTTGAAGGTTTTTAACGATAGCTATGTATACGGTGATTCCGTAGAGAACGCTGAGGCGATTTTGGTGCGCAGTGCAAAGCTGCATGATATGGAGTTTGATCCGGAGCTGGCGTGTATTGCCCGTGCGGGTGCCGGTGTGAATAATATTCCCATCGATCGTTGTTCTGAAGCAGGTATTGTAGTGTTTAATACGCCCGGTGCCAATGCCAATGCCGTAAAGGAACTGGCGCTGGCAGGTATGCTGTTGGCTGCTCGTGACATTATCGGTGGTATCGATTATGCCAAAGGCTTGGTGGGTACGGAAGGTGTTGCCAAGGCAGTAGAAGCCAACAAGTCCAAATTTGCCGGCTATGAACTGGCAGGCAAGACCTTGGTGGTTATCGGTCTGGGTGCCATCGGTGGTCCTTTGGCCAACATGGCTGTACAGCTGGGAATGAGTGTTATTGGTTATGACCCCTATGTATCTGTAAATGCAGCCTGGAACATCAATAGTGCGGTTCGTCATGGCCTGAAGCTGGAAGAGTGTCTGGCTGAGGCGGACTATGTTTCTCTCCACATCCCGTTGACCAAGGATACCAAGGGGTATTTGGGTGCAGCACAGTTTGAGGCAATGAAGCCCGGTTGCCGCGTAATGAACTTCTCCCGTGGTGAGATTGTGGATAACGAAGCTATGCTGGCAGCCATCGAGAGTGGTAAGGTTGCCAAGTATGTGACGGACTTCCCGGATGAAACCATGGTGGGCAAGGCTGGCGTTATTGCCATTCCCCATTTGGGCGCCTCCACTGAGGAGTCTGAAGACAACTGTGCTCGTATGGCAGCAGAAGAAATCCGCGCATATCTGGAGCATGGCGTGATTCGTAATTCTGTGAACTTCCCGGATTGTGACATGGGTATGTTGGCAAGCCCCGCTCGTTTGGTGGTTCTGCACAAGAACATTCCGGCCATGGTAAGTAAGATCAGCCATAACCTGGGCGAAGAGGGGATCAACATTGAGACCATGAATAACCGCAGCCGCGGCGAGTTGGCTGTATCTATTCTGGACGTGGATAAGGTGCCTGAAGCAGAAAAGCTGCAGCATCTGGAAGCAACCGAAGGTATTATCAAGGTTCGCTTGATTGAGGCGTAAAGATATAAGTAAGAGACAACTGCTGTGAAGTATTTCATAGCAGTTGTTTTAATAAGAAGAAAAGGAGCCTGTGGTTTACATGAACGCAAGTTGGATTACCATACCGGTGAAACCGGATCGGACTGCACTGTATATTTTTAAGAAGACTTTTGATTATGTGGGTGAGGCAAACTCCTTTAAGATAGATATTTCTGCTGACAGCCGCTATCGTCTGTATATTAATGGGCGGGAGCTGGCAGCGGGACCTTGTCAAAGCGGCGAGGGAACAACCCATTATGAATCGCTGGATGCGGTCCGGGCGCTGGTACAGGGGGAGAACAAAATCGAAGTGCGCGTGTTTCACTTGGTGGGAGACCATTGGCTGAATATGTGGCGGCGGGAAAAGCCGGCGTTGTTTTTCAACGGAGTAATTAACGATAAAGTTGAGATCTTGTCAGATACTTCCTTTACTTGCGAGAGAGTTCGGTCTTTAGCGTTTTATAACTGTGATGAGATCATGGACTCGGTAGCACCCTTTGAACATATGAATGGAGATTGGGTGACAGAGCCATTGGATACGGTGATCATGTATGCACCCAATTATGAATTGAATTTTTATACCCATTGGGGAACCACGGAACCTTACATGTTAGAGCCTCGTCCCATCCCGATTTTGCTTCCGGAAGAGAAAAAGCCTATAGAGGTGATTCGGGAGTATACCGATGCAGATGGAAAATATAATATCATTCTGGATGCAGGAGCCTATACAACGGCAGTGGTCAGCTTGGAGTTGTTAGCCAAGTCAGGCACCCATCTGCGGATCTGCTATGCAGAGTGCATGATGAAGCAGGGAGAAAATGGCGAGATTATTAAGGGGCAGCGGGACGATGGCGATGTGATTACCATTGGTTATGATACCATCACAGCCAGCGGTAAGCTCCAAAGTTTTGAGACCTTCTGGTATCGAGCTTTTCGTTTTATTAAGATAGAATGCGAGGAAAAGCCGGAGATGCTGCAGGCATATCAGGCCCGGAGTGTGTATTGTTTTGAAAAGTTTGCTCGCCATGGCGGTGTTGGTGGGTTTAAATCAGATGATCAAGTGTATTCGGATATGTGGAGTGTGGGTGTGAATACCTTGGAATGTTCTTCCCATGAGACCTTTGTGGACTGTCCTTATTATGAACAGCGCCAGTATACCATGGATGGCGGACTGGAAGCTTTATTCGCCTGGCGGCTTTCCAATGACAGTGGCCTTCAAAAGCAGTTGATCGCCAGTATGGTAGCTTCTCAGGAGCCCAGCGGCATGATTCACGCATCCTATCCATATTATGCCCATCAGATTATCCCGACGTTTTCACTGTATTATGTGCTGCATCTTCGGGAGTATCTGCGCTACACCGGGGATGTGTCTTTTGTGAAAAAATATATCGGTGTTTGTGAGCGGGTGCTGGAGGCCTTTGAAGGTATGCGTAATGAACAGGGCCTGGTGCTCAGTAAACAGGGATGGTGTTTCCTGGACTGGGTGAATACCTGGACCATTGGTGTACCCAATGGAGGACAGAAGTGGCCCATAACGGTATATAGCATGATGTATGCGGCGGCTTTGGAGTCCCAGGCACAGGTGTGCCAGGCCTGTGGCCGAGTGGGCTTGGCGCAGGAGTATCGGGAGCGGAGAAACGCCGTGATTGGATCCATCAATGAGCATTGTTATGACCCTGAAAAGGGCATGTACATTGATGTGGTAGGCATGCGGGAGTTCAGCCGTCATACCACAGTCTGGGCGATTTTGTCAGGATGCGTGGAAGGGGAGGAAGCCCAGGCGCTGATGAAGCGAACAATGGAGTATACAGATGTGTCCCCTTGTAGCTTCGCCATGAATTATTATGTGCTGCGGGCACTGGAAAAGGCGGGATTATATGACCAATACGCCGAAGGGATCCTGGATGGTTGGCGCACCATGTTGAAGCTGGGCTGTACCACCTGGTGTGAGTCTTTGGCTTTGCCAAGAAGTGAGTGCCACGGTTGGTCCAGTACCCCCATTTATGAGATGTCCGCAATGATTCTGGGTGTGCAGCCCACAGGTGATGGTTTTGAACGAGTACGCATTCAGCCCCATCCATTGGGACTGTCTCATGCCAGCGGCCGTGTGCCCACTCCCTGGGGATATATTGATGTGGAATGGAAGCGAGAAGGAGAAGACTTTACGCTTACAGCTTTTGCCAGCCGGGCGTGTGAACTGGAACTGATACTGCCCAGTGGAAAAAGGGAGTGTGTTGTCGGGACAGAAGGAGTACTTTCTGATAAATAATGGAGGTATCTGTGATGAATGCAAAGGATAAGCAAGTCATTCGAGAATTGGCTAAACAATATATGGAGGCGGCCTGCTCTGAAAAACAGCAAAAGATGGTTCAGCGTATGAAGGATACCAATGATCTGAAAATTGTTCGTCCCCCGGTATTGATGGACGAGATTCCATGGTATCAGATCAACATAGACGATGAGCTGACCTGTGTGGGCAGTGATGACAAGGTGCGAGAGGTGGAACTGACCCTGAGAAAAGCCCTATATAGATGGAAGCATTTTCGATGTGACGTGACCCTGGAACCTTTTTACAGAGTGTCCATGGCCTATGATTCCACGGGCATTGGTTTGT
>JAFUJY010000041.1 GCA_017467985.1 Bacillota bacterium | reverse complement strand
GCTCAGATTCCTTATCGAATACATGAATTCTGGAAGGATCCAGAGCCAGCTTAACCTTATCGCCATGTCTAACCGGCATACGAGGATTAACGGTAGCGATCAGATCCAGATCCTCAATGTTCAGATGCAGATGCATCTCAGCACCCAGCAGCTCAGTAACTTCAACTTCTGCAACGATAACGTCGTCAGCGTTCTTGGTCAGAGCATCCTCGGACTCATGAATGTCCTCAGGACGAATACCCATAACAACTTCCTTACCGATAACGCCTGCAGCAACAACCTTAGCAGCCTTCTCAGCGGGCAGCTTAACGCTCTGGCCCTTGAAGGTCATCCATACATCGTCGCCCTTCTTCTCAGGAACAGCGTCGATGAAGTTCATCTGAGGAGAACCGATGAAACCAGCAACGAACAGGTTCTGAGGCTCATTGTACAGCTTAACGGGAGAGTCAACCTGCTGAATGATACCGTCCTTCATAACTACGATACGAGTACCCAGAGTCATAGCCTCTACCTGGTCATGGGTAACGTAGATGATGGTAGCCTGCAGTCTCTCATGCAGCTTAGCAATCTCAACACGCATCTGCACACGCAGCTTAGCATCCAGGTTGGACAGAGGCTCGTCCATCAGGAATACCTTGGGGTTACGAACGATAGCACGACCCATAGCTACACGCTGTCTCTGACCACCGGACAGAGCCTTGGGCTTACGATCTAACAGATGCTCGATTTCCAGAATACGAGCAGCTTCCTTAACCAGCTTGTCGATCTCAGCCTTAGGAGTCTTTCTCAGCTTCAGACCAAATGCCATGTTATCATAAACTGTCATATGGGGATACAGAGCGTAGTTCTGGAATACCATTGCGATATCACGATCCTTGGGAGCTACGTCGTTCATCAGCTTGTCGCCGATCCACAGTTCACCCTCGGTGATTTCTTCCAGACCAGCTACCATACGCAGGGTAGTGGACTTACCACAGCCAGAAGGACCTACGAAGATGATAAATTCCTTATCTTCGATGTCCAGATTGAAGTCATTAACAGCGGTGATGCCGTTACCATATGTCTTCTTAATATTCTTCAGTTGCAAACTTGCCATTTTTGTTTGTTCCTCCTTAAATTGGTTTAACATCTGGTGTTGTAACAATGATACACCATTTTCACAAAAAATTCTACTGGTAAAATCCACAAATCGTTTTTATTTTTTTTATGATACTTGACGGAGTTTTGAAGAATTTGTGAATTATAGCTCCATAAAGCCCTCTCCAAGCACTTCTTTGGTGTCAGTAATCATCAAAAACGCCCCCGGATCCAGCTCTTTTACAATGCGTTTTGCCTCAACAGTCTCCTTTACAGACATTACAACGTACAACATTTCCCTCTGCGTCCCGGTATATTTGCCAACCACCGGGATGCCGGTCACCCCTCGCTCCAAAACCTTTAGTAATTTTTCACAAATCTCTTCGTTGCGTTCCGAGATAATAAACAGGGCCTTACTGTAGTGCATACCATCCACCACTCTATCCGCCACATAGGAGGTCAGGTAAATTCCGATAATAGCATACAATGCCAACTGCACGCCGAATACCAGTACACTCAGACCAATGATAATGCTATCAATAACGAACAGATAGGTTGCTACCGAAATATGCTTGCTGAAATGATGCAAAATACTGGCCAGCATGTCGCTGCCGCCGGTGGTGGCCGAGGCCGCTAAAACCAGTCCGATACCGCAGCCCGCCATAATTCCGCCATAGATGGCATTGATCAGCAAATCGCCGCTGAGGTATCCCCAACTCTCCGATATATACAAACCAAAGGACAATGAAAGCGTTGCAATGCCCGTTTTCAGGATAAATCCTTTACCCTGTATAAAATACCCTCCCACAAAAAGAGGGGCGTTAAAAAGGATGTTGGACAGCCACAGAGGCATTCCCCAGCCGAACCATCGCTGGGTCACCTCTTTTACCACCATGCTTAAACCCGTGACACCGCCGGCCACCAGATTATAGGGTTCAAAGAACATGTTCAAAGCGATGCCCAAAATAATACCGCCCAGGCTCACCCGCAGCAAATCCCAACCGTCTCTCTTGCTTAGTCCTTTCATCTTCCTCATTCTTCCTTTCTGCTCTTGCAAAATTCATATGAATATGGTATCATTTGCATAGCCTGATGGCTTATATTTTACTCTTTTTCTTCACAAAATACAATAGGAGATTCGCAAAAAATATTTTTATTTAAGGCGATATTGCATTATTTTTTATGAAAGATCAAATTCCTTCCGTAATTATTACAGGCGCATCCGGGGGCATCGGCAAAAAAATTACAGAGCGTTTCGCCCGGGGCGGCTACCGATTGTTTCTTCAGGGCAATCGACACATGGAGGACTTACACACCTTGGCCTCCACATTCAAAAACACCTATCATGTCCCGATTCATATTCTGCAGGCAGACGTCTCTGACTATGCGTCTGTGGACAAAATGTTTCAGCAGATTCTGGCTGAGGATCCGGCCCCCGATGTTTTGGTCAACAATGCAGGTATTGCCTTTTTCTCCCTGCTCCAAGACATGAGCGAGGCCGATTGGGACCTGGTCATGAACACCAATGTCAAATCCGTCTTTGCCTGCTGCAAGGCCGTGCTCCCATCCATGATTGCCCGCCAAAGGGGTTCTATTATCAATATTTCTTCCATGTGGGGCAATGTGGGTTCCTCTATGGAAGTGGCCTATTCCGCCTCCAAAGGGGCTATAAACGCCTTTACCCGGGCCTTGGGTAAGGAGGTTGCCCCCTCCGGCATCCGGATCAACGCCATCGCCTGCGGAGTCATCGACACCCCCATGAATCATTGTCTGAGCCCAGAGGATCGTCAGGCATTGGCGGAAGAAATTCCCGCCGGCCGGTTTGGCCGTCCCGAGGAAGTGGCCGATTTGACCTGGTTTTTAGCCGGTCCCGAAAGCTCCTACATGAACGCCCAAGTTCTCACACTGGACGGCGCTTATCTTTAAAACACAAAAGCTCTGACCCATTTATTGCGGATCAGAGCTTTTATTTTATCTGCTGGCCTCCAGCACAAAGAACGGGGGCAGATCCCAGTTGGCCTCGGCACTTGCCACCGAGCGGCAGCTAATAATCTCTTCGTTATCATTCACCCGGAATACACATTCTTTACCACTGGTAAAATGAGTATATACATAAGACCCTATATAATAGTAGTAATCGATGGACTGGCGCTTGTTCACTAAGTTTAACTGAACTGCCTTGTCTAACAGCTTCTGCAGTCCAGCCTCAGGAATGGTGCGCACCGTCAGCTGTGCAATATTTTCCGCCGGGAAAATCGTACCATTCACTCCCGGGTGGACATACATATACTGCTGATAATCCGAAACATCATAGTCCATGACCAGCCACTCTTCGTCATATTCCAGCACCGCACTGCGAACTCGCTCTGCATGCTCCTCGGTGGAGAACACCACAAATGCAGAATTGGAACATACGCACATATAACGGGTCAAGATCTCTCCTTCTCCTATTTCAGCACCTAAAACTTCCACAATAGCAGTCCGCGTAGCATTCTCCATATCTGGCACCACCGCAATGACCGGTGTTCTGGTGTATCCGGGATACAGTTTCTCCACCTGCACTACACTCATCACTTCGTACCCGGTATCATTCAGCACCTTGATATTTCCATCCTGCTCTGTAATCAGCACCACCGCTGTCCCCGTCTGAGCCTGGTAATAAAAACGAATTTTATCCAGAAAATTCACATGGGGGATGTCCAGCGGATACTGCTGAGCGATCCACTTAGGGGTAATAAATGCCGAAACATTATAATCATAAATAACACCCGCATCCACAACCAAGGCTGCTTCCGGAGTCCACTCCAACTGGGCATCGCCGCCGGAAGATTCTGTTTGTATCACAATAGCCGTTCCTTCCAGCTTGGATCGATCGGTGAAATTCACATAGGAATTGTCCACACTTTCCCCGGAAACCTGCAGCTGTGGCGGCGTCAAGCCAACGCCCTCTTCTATATAACTTTCCAAGGACTTTAATAGCTGTCTGGCCGCATCGATACGAATATGCTCTTCTATATTGTCGCGACGCTGCTGGCAAGCCTCCAGCGTGATATCATCCGTCAGAAAATCTTGATACCGTTCAATAAACCCGGCCACGGCGGACTGGTCCGCCACCGCCAGAACCGTCAGCAGTTCCTCCTGCCGGTCAATCATAATCTTCAAAAACGTGCGCACATCTGCGGTGGTGACATTATCCCCATTGGCAATGCGATGGAGTCTTCGAATAATCATGGGACAATCTTCCAGATAAGACTGCCAATCCAAATAAACTCCATCCACCTGGATGTTCTCCCGTGCCCGCTTTACCAATGCGAGCAAATCCGGCTGGAGATACAGCAGCATTTCATTGGTGTTCAGTTTCACATCCACAACCCGTATCCAATCCGGCAGCCCCAGCATAGACACCGGGACCCGCACCTCCGGCATCTGAGGTGCGCTCATCCAGCTGCCCCAAAAACTGTCATCCTCTCCCTGACGAGCCTGAGAAAAGACAATTACAATCTCTTTATTCACGCTGTCCCAGGAAACCTCCATCTTGGCCTGCACCGGAACTCTGAAAAGGCCGGACTGCATCTGAATATGGAACTTTCCTTCCTTTTGACGATATACCATCTCATACACTTTGTAGCCCTGGAGCTTATGCTGATTGGCCTCCAGATACTCATTCAAAATGGTATTGATCAAATCCTCAGTCATCATCACCGCAACTTGATTCTCAAACTCATCATAGGACAACACCGAAGTACCATTTTTCTCCAGATACTCCTCTATCGAAACCGCTTTATATTCATACGTTACATTGCTGTTCGCCGTACGCGTGAAGCACCACCCTGCAGCAGCCCCCAGCGCCATACACGAAAAGAGAAGCACCAATACAACACAAACACGCATAGCCTGAAGGGGCGTAATCCACTTAAACAGCCACTCGTGATGTTCATTTTTTTGCGGCACTCTCTTCACCTCCAACCTTTCAGATAATATACATATTCATTTTAAAGCAAGCGTCAGCCTTTGTCAATAGATTTCGGCACGAAAAAAGAGATGTCTTCCATCTGGAAAACATCTCTTGATTTCTTGTAGTGTTCGAATTATCGCTTGGAGAACTGAGGTGCACGACGAGCAGCCTTCAAACCATACTTCTTTCTTTCCTTCATTCTGGGGTCACGAGTCAGGAAGCCAGCACGCTTCAGAGCGCTGCGCATCTCCTCGTCAACTTCCAACAGAGCGCGGGAAATACCATGACGGATTGCACCAGCCTGGCCAGTGAAACCGCCGCCTTCTACGTTAACCATAACATCGAACTTACCTTCGGTCTCGGTTACTGCGAAGGGCTGACGAACGATCATCTTCAGGATATCGGTGCCAAAATACTCATCGATATTCTTCTTGTTGATTACAATATTACCGGTACCGGGCATCAGGTATACACGGGCAACGCTGGACTTTCTTCTACCGGTTCCATAATAGTACTGTGTAGCCATTTTTCATGTTCTCCTTTCTTATGCTTCGATTACCAGAACTTCGGGCTTCTGTGCCTGATGCTCATGCTCAGCACCAGCATAAACCTTCAGCTTCTTGAACATCTGACGTCCCAAAGCATTCTTGGGCAACATGCCTTTTACGGCGTACTTAACGGCCAGCTCAGGATTCTTCTCCATCATGTGCTTAGCCAGGATCTCGGTCTTACCACCAGGCTGACCGGTATGAGTGCTGTAGACCTTCTTCTCCAGCTTCTTGCCGGTGAACTTGATCTGAGATGCATTAATGATGATTACATAGTCTCCCATATCCATAAAGGGAGTAAACTGCGGCTTATTCTTACCGCGCAGGATCGCTGCTACCTGAGAGGTAAGACGACCCATGGTCAGACCAGCGGCATCTACAACGTACCACTTTCTGTCAATATTCTTTGCACTGGGCATATATGTCTTCATAGAACATGTCCACTCCTTGATTATATTGCTCTGTCTCATAGTCTGAACCGGGGCTAGTGGCGCAGGCATATCAACAGTCATGCCTATATATTATAGTATACTGCAAGTCTGTTGTCAAGAAAAACTTTTAAATATTTTCACTTTTTTTCATCCCTCATCTCCCGGGGTGTTTTATCAAAACGCTCACGAAATACCCGATTAAATGTGGTCTGGCTATTATACCCACAACTATACGCAATCTGGGTGATTGGCTCATCCGTCGTCTTGAGCAGCCGCTTGGCTTCTTCCATCCGCAGTGCATTCAAATATGCCCGGAAACCCATTTTCAGATATCCTGAAAACAAATGGGACAGATGATAATGACTGACTCCCATCTTGCGGGCCAGCCCCTCCAGAGAAATATTCTCCGCATAATGTTCGTTTAGATACTCCATAGCCTGGCGAATTACGTCTGCTTCCCGGCCGCCGGCATTCTCCACCGGCTCCACGCTTTCATAAGCCTTCACCATAATTGTGGAAATCAGCGCCTTCACCATTTTCTCATTTTGGGCCACATACTCTCGCTCCAGCCAATCCAGACTGTAGGCAAGTTCCGGCGAGATTTCATCCCCTTTCAGCCAAGGATGCTTGGGATAGGTGTGTATGAGATGTTTTTTCAGAAGCGGAGCATCCTCCGGATGAAACAGCACAAAATAACCATCCACATCATCCACCGTCTCCAAATATGCATGCACCTGATTGGGAAAAATCATAAACATCTCTCCTGCACCGATACGATACTCCTGATTATCGCAGATGATATGCATCTGCCCTGTTCGCACCCAAATCAACTCACACTCCACGTGCAGATGTCCGCGAAACCAAAATTTCTTTTTAACCGAACTCAGCCGAACCCGCCGCTGATTTTGTTCATAATATGGAATCATAGTTTTTATCTCCAAATCGCAAGAATTGATTGTTTTTTATAGAAAATTGCTCTTTTATTTTATCACGACTTCATTTATAATACAAGTAAAGACTGACGAAAAAGGAGGTTTTACCTTATGTCAATTATTCATGCAATTATTGGATACGGCGGTATGGGCAGCTGGCACCACCGCAATCTGAAGGAACATGTTCCGGGTATTACTGTAAAGGGCGCTTGGGATATCCGTCCCGAGGCTCGGGAAAAGGCCGTGGAAGCAGGTCTTATCGCCTATGATTCTTTGGAGGCGCTGTTGGCGGACCCCGAAGTACAGCTGATCACCATCGCGACCCCCAACAATTTTCACAAAGATCTGAGCATCGCTGCACTGCGCGCAGGCAAGAACGTAATCTGTGAAAAGCCCGTTACCTTGAACTGTGATGAACTGAAGGAAATCGTGGCTGTGGCCCAAGAGACCGGTCTGTTATTCACTGTACATCAGAATCGTCGTCTGGATAAGGACTATCGCATCGTATGCAAGGCCATCGAAGACGGACTGCTGGGCAAGCCGTATTTTATCGAGAGTAAAGTTCAGGGATCCCGCCGGGCCATGCACGGCTGGCGTGGCTACAAGGTCAATGGCGGCGGCATGCTGCTGGACTGGGGTATTCATCTGATTGACCAGATCATGAATATGATCGACTCCCCCGTAACCTCTGTGGACGGCCATTTGCTCTCCATTTTTACACCGGAAGTGGATGATAACATTAAGCTGACCTTGAAGTTTGAAAACGGTGCAGTAGCCATGCTGGAAATGTCTACCAACACCCTGATCAACGCCCCCCGCTGGCACGTAACCGGCACCGAGGGCACCCTGCAGGTGGACAACTGGCAGTGTGAAGGCAAGATCATGCAGCTGAAGGAAGATGGTGCCATGAGCTGGGCGGACGACATTGTATATACCGCAGCCGGCCCCACTCGTACCATGGCTCCCCGTCCCGCCCATACCATGGTGGAACTGCCTTTACCTGAAGTGGACTCCCACTGGTCTGATTACTACAATAATATTGTGGATGTCCTGGAAAATGGCGCTAAACCCATGGTCACCCACGAACAGCTGATCCGCGTCATGAACGTGGTGGATTTGTTGTTTGAATCTGCCAAGGATGGCGCAGGTAAGGCTTGTCACATCTAAAAATACAAATACTATGGAGGCACAAGTTATGAAAACAGCATTAATTATTCAAGGTGGATGGCAGGGTCACGAACCCACCCTGACCTCTAAAAGATTTGCAGGATTATTGGAAAAGAACGGTTACGAGGTAACCATTTCTGACACATTGGACGTTTTGGCCGATCTGGATGCTCTGATGAAGCTGGATCTGATCGTAGCCTGCTGGACCATGGGCACCATTGAGCGTGAGTATTCCAAGAATGTGAGCAAGGCTGTAGGTGCAGGCGTAGGTCTGGTGGGCTGCCACGGTGGTATGTGTGACGCCTTCCGTAACGATACCGAATGGCAGTTCATGACCGGCGGTCAGTGGGTATCCCACCCCGGCGGCGACGGCATCAACTATACCGTTAATATTTGCCACGGCTCCAGCCCCATCACCGAAGGCCTGGAGGACTTTGAGGTTTGCTCTGAGCATTATTATCTGCATGTAGATCCAGCTATCGAAGTGCTGGCCACCACTCGCTTCCCCGTGGTTCCCTACTACCACATCGCCAACAAGCCCGTGGATATGCCCGTTGCCTGGACCAAATTCTGGGGCCTGGGCCGCGTATTCTATCTGTCTTTAGGTCATCACGATGATGTTTTCGAAAAATCCCCCACCGCCGAAGTGCTGATGGAGCGGGGTATGCTGTGGGCTGGCGAGGGCAAGGCCTATGCCGCCGAGCACGGTCTGACCACCGAGCGTTTCGAAAACACCGCTAAAATGTATTAATTCCCGGAGGTGCGTCCTATGAAAAAGATTAATGTTGCCATGATCGGTGTAGGTAATATCAGCGGCATTTACCTGAAGAATATTACCGGGCTGTTTAAAGAACTGAATCTGATCGGTGTCTGTGACCTGGTGCGCGAGCGTGCCGAAAAGGCCCAGGCGGATTACAACATTCCCAAGATCTACGAAACCATGCACGATGCTTTCGCTGATCCGGAAGTGGATATTGTTTTGAACCTGACCCGTCCCTACGAGCATTACGAAGTGACCAAGGCGGCTCTCCTGGCCGGCAAGCATGTTTACTCCGAAAAGCCCCTGGGTGCCAGCCTGGCAGAGGGCATCGAGCTGCGCGACCTGGCTGTGGAAAAGGGCCTGATGCTGGGCGGCGCACCGGATACTTTCATGGGCGCTGGCATCCAGACCTGCCGCAAGCTCATTGAAGACGGCTACATCGGAACCCCCATCGGCTCCGCCGCTTTTATGATTTGCCGCGGCCACGAGCGCTGGCATCCCGATCCGGACTTTTACTATCAGTACGGCGGCGGCCCCATGATGGATATGGGCCCCTACTACCTGACTGCCATGGTAAACCTGATGGGTCCCATCAAGCGCGTTATGGCTGCCACCCGCCGCACCTTCCCCACCCGCATGATCACCAGCCAGCCCTTCGCCGGTACCCCCATCGAAGTTAACGTGTCCACTCATATCGCTGGTACCGTGGAATACGCCTCCGGCGCCATCGGAACCCTGTTCACCACCTTCGATGTACATTATCCCGGCCAGGCTCGCTTCGAAATCTACGGTTCTGAAGGTACCCTGATTGTGCCCGACCCCAACACCTTTGGCGGTCCTGTTAAGCTGTATCGTCCCGAAGAGAAAGAGATGCGGGAAATTCCGCTGATTTTCGACTACAAAGAGAATTCCCGGGGCTTGGGCCTTGCGGACATGGCCAACGCCATTCGTGATGGCCGCCGCGCCCGCGCCGACTACACCCAGACCTTCCATGTGCTGGAAGCCATCGAAGGGTTCGAGACCGCCGGCAAGACCGGTACCTGGACCGAGCTGAAGGCTGACTACACGCCCGCTGCTCCCATGAAAAAGGCTGTTTTAGCCGGAATTTTGGATTAATTTTACGCAAAAAGCTGATGCCTCCGGGTGTCAGCTTTTTTTGGTGTGCTGTGCCAGCTGGGGAATGGGGTTCTTGATGGCAACCTGCCGCCGCAGCTGGCATTTTGAAATCTTGTGCCAGCTGCGCAACGGGGTTCTTGATGACAACCTACCACCGCGGCTGGCATTTTGGAGCCTTGTGCCAGCTGCGCAACCCCGCTAAATAAGCCATTTTCCGATACCAGCTGGCACAAAAGGGCAAAAAAATAAGCGCCGGGCGAGTCGTTCACCTTGATCAGATCAAAAATCCATCAAAAATCGAACGATTCGTCCGGCACTTTTTATTTTTGGGCAGCACAATGGAGCCCGACGGCGGGGAATTTTTCTTTTTATCGAATAATT
>JAFUJY010000040.1 GCA_017467985.1 Bacillota bacterium | reverse complement strand
TGGTAGATCACCTTAAGGAGGGACTTATTCATGACCCACGCCGCCGAATTCACCTTTTTTCAGAACATCCTCAAGAATATGCACCTGGAACCCATCATTCTAGAAGAGCCTTTTCATTACGACACAACCGACTTCGACCTGGGCCTGCCCCGCCTGATTTACCCGGACATCGACTATCCCCAGCAGCTGCAGCACTTCTGCCGGAGCTGCGCCCCCAATATGATTTACAAAATCTTCGACGAATATTTATTTAATTACCTGATTTTTCTGCTGCCCGGCACGGATAAAAAGACCTGTATTCTGATTGGGCCTTATACCTTGACCCACTGGAACCAGACCACCCTGCTGGAATTAGCCGAAACCTTCCACATTCCACCGGCGGCCTTTACGCAATTTCGAGAATTCTACGAGCGCATCCCCTATGTGGCCAATGGCGAAATGCTGGTGTCCATCGTCAATACCTTTTGTACTACCATTGGCGGCTCCGTGGAAAACTATGCCCTGCAGCGAGTATCCCCGCAAAATCCTCTGCAGGATTTTGCCGCCAGCTTTTCCACCTACGAGAGCGCACCCCAGGAGCAATTTGCTGCCATGCAGGCCATCGAGCGGCGCTATCACGCCGAAAACGACCTGATGCAATCCATCATTCAGGGGAATTCCCGCAAAATCGAGGCGTTTGTGGATTCATTTACCATGTCCCATTTGGAGAGCCGCACTGCGGACCCTATCCGCAATGCCAAAAACTACGCCATCATCATGAATACACTGCTGCGCAAGGCCGCCGAGGTGGGATCCGTCCACCCCTTATATGTGGATAAGTTATCCGCCCAGTTCGCTCACAAGATTGAACTCTTACCCTCTGTTAAGGATGCCACCGCCCTATTAAAAGAAATGGCCCGTAAATATGTGCTGCTGGTACGCAACCACTCCCTCAAGGGCTACTCCCCCATCGTGCGTCGTGTATTGATCTATATTGATTCCAATTTATCTTCTGATCTCAGTCTGAAAACCCACGCCAAACACCTGAATGTGAACCCCAGCTACCTTTCTTCCGTATTCAAGAAAGAAACCGGCAGCACCCTCACCGACTACGTGGCCCGCAAACGGGTGGATCACGCCATTTTTCTGCTCAACACCACTACTTTGCAGATTCAAACCATCGCCCAGCACTGCGGCATTCCCGACATCTGCTACTTTACCAAGACATTTAAAAAACTCACTGGGAAAACTCCCAGTGAGTATCGTAATCTGATTACTTCAAAATAATTATTTAATACACTTCAGCACATGGAAGCCGGACTGGCGTTCCACTGTCTCGCAGTTGCCAAAAATACGGGTCAGCTCCTTCACCGCAGAGGGTGCGCCCTGATTTTTGCGGATCACCGCATAAAAACGGCCGCCGTCTGCCAGCCAATCGTAGGCATTCTGGAACAGACCATAAATGGTCTCCTTGCCGGCACGAATGGGCGGGTTGGTAATAACAGCTTCTGCCACACCGTTCTGGGCCATCGCTTCCGCAGTGCCCACCTTTACCCGGTCGATCACACCATTTTTCTGGGCACCCCGGCGAGCCAGCTCCATGGCACGATCATTCACATCGATCAGCCGCAGCTGCGCCTCTTTATAAAACACCGCCATGGTCACACCGATCACGCCATAACCGCAGCCCAGGTCAATGACTGTACCCGTCAGGTTCGCCTCCTGCTCCCGCACAGTCCGGATCAAAATATCAGAACCATGATCCACACGTTCCATGGAAAATACGCCATGGTCCGTAAAAAACTTTAATGTTTTGCCCTCCAGCTCGTAGGAAATCTCCCGAATATCCGACTTAGATGAGGGGGCATTGGTATAATAATGTTCCATTTAGGCTTCCTCCAATTCATTGGCCATGGCTGCAAACTGGGCCAAAGTCAGGGCCTCGCCCCGAATCTGCTCGGACAACTGCAGCTTTTGCAGTGCGGCAATTACCTGTGCCTTCTCAAAACTCAATTCCGGACTATTGCTGACACTGTTCACCAGTGTCTTGCGCCGCTGCCCAAAGGCCGCCTTGATCAGCGCAAACATCAGCTTTTCATTATTGACCTTTACCGGCTTGTCCACATGACTGGTCAGCTGAATCACCGCAGAACCCACATTGGGTCTGGGCATAAAGCAGTTCTGAGGAACAAAGGCCGCAATCTTGGCCTCTGCATAATATTGTACCGCCAAGCTCAGAGCACCATAATCCTTTGACCCGGGGCCGGCCTGCATGCGGCGGGCCACCTCCTCCTGCACCATGACGGTCATGCCCGCCAGCGGGATACCACTTTCGTACAAGCCCATGATGATAGGCGTCGTAATATAATAGGGCAAATTGGCAATAACCTTAATGGGCCGTGTCACATTCATCTCATCCAGTTTGGCCTGCAAGTCCAGCTTCAGAAAATCCTGATGAATCAGTGTCACATTGGGGTAATCCGCCAGATTTTTCTCCAAAATAGGGATCAAACGACCGTCGATCTCCACCGCAATCACCTGATCCGCATTCTCGGCCAGCACCTGGGTCAGGCTGCCGATACCGGGACCAATCTCCACACACACATCCTCTGGACCAATCTGGGCCGAGCGCACAATCTTGTCCAACACGTGCAAATCTATCAAAAAGTTCTGGCCAAACTTCTTCGCAAACTGAAAATCATTGGCCTGTAATATCTCAATCGTCTTCGCCGGGGAGGCAATACGTTCCTGCATATCGTATAAATCCTTTCTTCATTCGGGTTCGCTATCATTATATCACGACTTCTGAAAATGTTCAATATACAAAAACTGCTCTGCAGTCATCCCGCAGAGCAGCATTGTGTGTTACTTATTCCAGCTCGTCTAAAAACTCGCGCAGTTCCTGGATGTCGTCTTTGCTAATCGTCTTACCGTCATACAGGGCTGTTACGAAGTTCTTCATGGAGCCGCCATACAGTCTTTGCAGTATGGACTTACTTTCAGACTGCAGATATTCATTTTCGTCCACCAGAGGGGTATACCAGTTAACCTTGCCCTTCTTTTCCATCTTAACGAAGCCTTTGTTCTCCAGACGGGACAGGAAAGATAAAATGGTGTTCGGCAATACTTTGTGATTGGGGTCCATATGGGTCTCAATTTCCATACGGGTGATGGGACGACCTGCATTCCAAATGATCATCATCAATTCTAATTCTGACTGTGGTAATCTTCTCATGATATGCCTCCTTGCCTTTTGCAACCTCAACTTAAATATGACACAAATTTACGAATTTGTCAATCATTTTATCAAAGATTTATCGATATATGTGCAAACTTCCGCTCCAAAGTACCGATATTGCTGAATTTCGCCGGTTTTTTCAAATTCCTCTATAGCCGCAATATATGCAGCATAATCCACCGGCTCTCCGTTGACCCAGAAGTTTTCTCCAGCCAAGTCTGTAGCCCAACTAATCACTGCAATCATACGACCATTGATCAGTTCCTGATAGCCTCCGGTCAGAGACGTCTGCATCTTCAGGTATACTCGATCATTCTTGGTCAGAAAGGCAGAGATGGTTTCCGTACCAAAGCCGTCGTAGGACATCGGCGCAGAATATACAAGCTTTATCCCACCGTTTACATACTCATAGATGTTTTCCAGACTTTGTCCAATTCCTCCCTCATCACTGGTCATATACAACTCACTGACACCATCCCCATTAAAGTCAATCAACTGAATATGCCCGATTCCCTTAATCGCTTTCAGGTCACCAAAATCGTACACATATCCCAGGCGGACCTGGGCACCGCAGGCTTTTAGGAAATCCTGATATGCCGCAATCGCATTGGCTTCCTCTTCCGCCATGCCATAATTCCTGTATTGTTCCCAAGAATAATTAACTTCATCCAAAACGCCGCTAATCTCCTGGGCTTCCCACAATTTATCCACGGTTCGTTCCGTATAATAGTCTGTATCGGAATAAGTATTTTCCACCACCTCATATCCTACCCAGAGCACATCATAATCCCCTAAAAATGCCGCCATCTTCTGTTGAACTTCTTCCCAGCTGCCTTCTTCGCCATTGAAGGATGCACTGTCTGCGCCCTCATACTGGAACAATGTCACCATTTCTCCATTTTCCCAGGTTACATAGTGACCCTGCAATCCACACAAATCTGCGATGTTAAGATAAATCTTCCCGTCCTTGCGAATGAATGTGGCACCCTGCTTTCCGGACATATCCAGCCGTCCCACCTCACGGTTATCCAACAGCACAGCTTCCTCTCCATCAAAGGTGAACAGCATCTGCCGTCCGGCTTCCTGTCCGCTATAATAAATCACGAACATTTCCCGTATGCCATTCCCATCCATATCCAAAAGTCGTACACATACATGCCGGCCATTAATCTTCTCCATGTACGCTTTAGCAGTACGACTATCCAGCGTATCAGGACGCACCCTTGTCTGTTCCTGTACTTTTACAGAGAATCTTGCCAATCTGGAATAATACCGTTCCAGGGCTTCCCTCTCTTTTTCGATTTCGGCCTGTCTTTCTTCCAGCTCTAACTTCTCTTGAACATTGGAGCTTTCTTCCGGTTCCGTGGTACACGAAGTAAATAAACTGCCAACCATCACCATGCACAACAACATGGCGCACAAACCATACCCTTTACGCATGGATCCGTTTTTGCTCACCTGGACCAGCCGCGCTTTTGCCTTGGCCTTGCGGCTGCCAAAACATGTTGAAAATATCATTCTTTCCTCCTTTCTGCGGGCAAGATACTGCAGCAGCACCTGATTATACTCTGCACGCTGCAGCCCATCCAAACCTTTAACCACGCGGGCATCGCACAATATTTCGATGTCCTCGCTCATTTCCTCACACATCAGCAGGGCTGCCGGATTAAACCAGTGCATGACGCGCGCCATCAGCATCAAAGTTTTCACCCAAACATCCCCGTACTTTACATGCAGCAGTTCATGCTGCAAAATATACCTTAACTTCTTCTCCCCATAATTACCTTCGGGCATAAGAAGTATTGGCCTGAACAACCCGATCATCATCGGTGATGAGATTCGTTTGCAGATCCGTATCTCTACCCTCTGATGGATCCCCAATTCGTCACAACCATTTTTCAACTGGCTTCTGAGATGTTCATCTGTGGGCCAATAGGACCAGCGCATCAACTCATGGCGCTGACACCAGTAACCCACGATGTACCAGAGTCCTAACAGGACGACTCCTGCCAGCCAAATCCAGGGCAGAATTTGCCAGATACTGGCCCAAACTTGCTGCCAATTTATTGACGGATGTACCGGTTCCACAGGAACCGCCACAGGATTTTGTACTACTGTAGTTGTCGTCGCTGACTGTGAAGGCCGTACAACCGCATCCCCCTGGGGCAATTCCACCTGTGTGCCGGTCACCGTTGAAAGCGTTTTTTCCACCTGCTCCTGGGATAAGTCTATGGTAAAGACGGGCAGTGCCACATCCACGGGGACCAGCATGCGCACTGCCAGCGCAATCCAGATCACATAGCGCCAGCCCCGTTCCAGCCGTCTGCCAAAGCACTTTGTAAACACGGATATCAGCAAAATCAGCACTCCGCAGATCAGCGACATGAACAAAAAGTATGTCATACTGCCCCCTCCTTTCCTTTAGCTAAAAATATAATGATAATACGGGCCTTCCACCCTGTTACCTTTGAAGTAGAAGATATAGGTGTTAAACCATTGACCGAAGTGCTGGAAGTAGGCTGCACTGCAGGTATCAAAATCAACTTGCTCACCATTCAGCCAATGATTGCCGTCCTCATCCACCAAACCGTGATGAATTGTCTGCATTTCGCCATCTACCAGGATTCTGGCTTCAGAGACAATATCAGCACCGTCAATCGTGTCTTTGTCTCTAATACAGTACTGCGTGTACTCTTCCTTTTCCTGATATACAAATGCATGATTGCTCACCGGTCCCTGATAGATCAGCACTGCCTCTCCGTTCTGGTACTGATAAATCTCTTCCTGATTCACAATACCGCTGCCCGGAGTTTCGTATGCGCAGCACAGTTCCGGTAAGCCATCACGGTCGAAGTCCACCAGCCATACCATACCCAGGCCCCGCAGAACATTTTCGCCGTCAACGGTATCCACATAGCCCTCTCCGTAGGTTTGACGAAGACTCTCAATGATTGGGAGATAGGCTTCATAGACTGTAGGATCCTCACCGAAACGACTGGTCCAGTTGGTATCCACCGGAATCGCATTAATTATTTTCGTTGTTTGGGCTCCTTCGGACAACAAATTCCTCGTTGCTAAGTTAACCCATTTGGCATTATCGTTTCGTATATGAGTATAATTAATTACCTGTTCCGCTCTATAAGCAATGGTTCCAACCTCTGTCCACTCACTGTCGCGAAGTGTCCAATATTCATCTGTAACTTCATTATACAAATATGTACCATTTTCATCTACACGGAACCACACACAAGGATCTCCATTTAAATCCTGCCACAACTCACTTTCATATACTAAGTACAGGCCTCTTTCCCTATCACTCCAGCGACATATACTTTGATAATACTTTCCTGCTATACCATATGCAAGGAACAATTCATATTCGCCGTCCAAATCAAAATCAATCAAACGCCATCGTGCATTTTCAAAATTAGCTATATTGCTGATTTCTACGGAATATCTGCTCGCCTGTTCCATTTCTGCACTGTACTCGAGTTCAGGACGTAAGATCCCTCCCACACTTATATTTTCCTGCTCCTCAGCATATTCCCGCTCATTAATTGCAGCCCAGTCCATAAGCTCCGAAGTCTCCCAAGTCCCTGTGTTCATGATCTCTTCCAGTTCCTGAACAACACGTTCATTTTTCTTCTGGACAAAACCGGATGGACGCTCATAATAAATTTTATCGTACTTTCCTGGGAATAGATGCAGATTGATTCCTCTAGCCAGATCTGCTTCGTTTACAGTTTCACCATTTAGCACCATGGCGGCCTCGTCATATTCTAACAGCACATTCCACTCTGCACCATCCCAGCCGATATAGCGCGGTGCGAGTGTCGCATCGTCCGCTCCCACATTAATATAGACCTTGCCATCCACTTTTACAAAATGGGTAAGCCAACCGCCAGAAACCTCTGAATGGGTTACAGACCCTTTATAAATCTGAATTGCTTCTATATCATTATATTGATATATGACAAATTCGCCCTGTTCCTTTACATTATAGGCACAGAATAACTCCTCTTTGCCGTCCCCGTCAAAATCTAACAGGCGAACTGCACCGTTATCCATCTTACTGTCTTCTTCAGAAAAAGCCCCATATTCATCAATAACACCAACAATAATGTCTCGATAGGCTTTGGCCATAGCTGCAGCAACCGTATTTGCCATAGGCAGATCTTCCGCCACAGACGACTCCCCTTTCCCGGGCTCATCCTCTGCTTCTTCCGTTCTGCAGGACATCAGTAGGCTGCCTACCAGCACCATCACCAGCAAAATAACGGTGATAATATAGCCTTTTTTCAGCTTGCCGCTGCGACTCACCTGAACGAAGCGATCTTTCATTTTCTGCATACGGCTGCCAAAGCAAGTGGAAAAAGCCATGGTTTCTTCCCGGCGATGGGCCAAATGCTGCAGCAAAACCTGATTGTATTCCCGACGTTGGCTGTCGTCCATGTCGCGAACCACCTGACCGTCGCAGAGAATTTCGATATCCTCACTTATTTCCTGGCTCATTAGTACCACAGTGGGGTTAAACCAGTGAAGGATACGCACCAGAATCACCAGACTTTTAGCCCAAATGTCCCGGCGCTGGATGTGCAGCAACTCATGACGAAAAATATATTCCAATTCCCTCTCACCGTAATTTCTTTCAGGCATGAGCAGCACCGGCTTTAGCAGGCCCATCATCATAGGCGACGCGATGCGTTTGCAGATTCGCAGTTCCACCGGTTGAGCGATCGCCAAATGGGCATAAAAATGATTAAAACTTTCCCACAGTTCCTGACTTTGAGATGCATAAGACCATCGCAGCATGGTACGGCGCTGATACCAGTAACCACCCAGGAACCAGGCTGCACTCAGCAGCGCACCTGCCAGCCAAATCCAGGGCAGGGTATTCCATGCTCTACTCAATATCATAGACCAGTCCCAGCTGAGTTCCGGCTCCACGACAGATGGTGTCGTTACACTGGGCGTCGTCGGGGACGGAGCAGGTGATGGCGTTGTCCCGGGCGTCGTGGTGGTGACGGAGTTCCCCACCGATGTGGTTCCGCTTTGGGGCCTTACCACCGTTGCACGATCTTCACTTTCAATGACCTGAGACTCCTCTATTGGGGGCAGTTCTACCGTGAAAACCGGTGTGGGGATGGAAATATCCACCGGTATCAGCATACGAATCGCCAATACCAGCCACAACACATAGCGCCACTTTCGCCCCAGCTTGTTACCAAAAATTTTTGTAATTGTCGCAATCAAAAGAATTAAAATACCGCATACCAGTGACAATAGCAAAAAGTACGTCATGGTGTTCCACCGCCTTTCTTTCCACAGTTGTCGAACCTTCTGTTTTAATTATATTCGACACGGGCCGAATTGTCAATAGTTTCAAATAAAAAATGTGATTTTTTTGCTGGCAACGTGGCCCCGGCTTTTCGCATTTTCCTGGTGCGCGGCCCCGGCTTTTCGCATTTTCCTGGTGCGCGGCCCCGGCTTTTCGCATTTTCCTGGTGCGTGGCCCCGGCTTTTTGCGTTTTTCTGGAACCCGACAAGCAAAAAAACACCGAAGATTTTGCATCTTCGGTGTTCTGTATTATTTTAGCACAGCTTTGCGCCTGCCGGAATGGCATCGGAAACCATCAGCAGGTTCAGCTTTTCTTCGCCGCCTTCGCTGTGAACAGCGGAGATCAGCATACCACAGCTTGCCAGGCCCATCATCTTACGGGGCGGCAGGTTGACGATGGCCACCAGGGTCTTGCCTACCAGCTCTTCGGGCTTGTAATACTTGGCGATGCCGGACAGAATCTGACGATCGGTGCCGGTACCATCATCCAGTGTGAACTTCAGCAGCTTGGAGGACTTGGGAACGGCCTCACAAGCCTTTACCTTAACGGCACGAAAGTCAGACTTGCAGAAGGTTTCAAAATCCACATTTTCTTCTGCCTGGGGCGCAATTTCGATAGCGGGTTCAGCCTTGGGGGCTGCTGCAGCCTGAATTTCTTCCAATTCTTTCAACTCCTTTTCTAAATCAATACGGGGGAACAGGGCCTCGCCCTTGTTTACCTTTACATTTGCAGGCAACACGCCAAATACAGCTGCGTTGTCCCAAGTACAAGCGGCCTTGTCAGCACCGATCTGACCCAGAATCTTGTCAGCAGATTCGGGCATGAAGGGATGCAGCAGGCTTGCACAAACACGGATGGTCTCCAGCAGGTTATACATTACCGTTGCCAGACGAGCCTTGTTGGCCTCATCCTTTGCCAGGATCCAGGGAGTGGTCTCGTCAATATACTTGTTGGCTCTGGACAGTACCTTGAAGATCTCGGCCAGACCGTTCTGGAATGCATACTTGTCCATCTGGGTCTGATAAGCGTCACGCAGGGCGGATGCCATGCTGATCAGCTCCGCGTCCACTTCGCCCTCTACACGCTCAGCGGGCAGCTGGCCGCCAAAATATTTATCCACCATGGCTACGGTACGGGAAACCAGGTTGCCCAGGGAGTTAGCCAGGTCGGTGTTGATGGTCTGAATCAGCAGCTCATTGGTGAAGTTACCGTCGGAGCCGAAGGGGAAGGTTCTCAGCAGGAAGAAACGCAGAGAATCCACGCCATAGCGCTGGGCCAGCAGATAAGGATCTACCACATTGCCGCGGGACTTACTCATCTTTTCGCCGTTGAAGTTCAGCCAGCCGTGACCATAAACCTTCTTAGGCAGGGGCAGCTCCATGCTCATCAGCATGGCGGGCCAAATGATGGAGTGGAAACGAACGATTTCCTTACCTACAAAGTGTACGTCAGCGGGCCAGTATTTGTCCACTTCGTCGTACTTGTCGTTCATGAAGCCCAGAGCGGTCATGTAGTTGAACAGCGCATCAATCCATACATATACAACGTGCTTGTCGTCAAAATCAACGGGAACACCCCACTTGAAGCTGGTACGGGATACGCACAGGTCTTCCAGACCGGGCTTAATGAAGTTGTTGACCATTTCGTTTACGCGGGAAGCAGGCTCCAGGAAGTCGCCGCCCTCCAGCAGTTCCAGAATACGATCAGCGTACTTGGACAAACGGAAGAAATAAGCCTCTTCCTCCGCATCGATAACGTCACGGCCACAGTCGGGACACTTGCCGTCCACCAGCTGGCTCTCAGTCCAGAAGCTTTCACAAGGTGTGCTGTACTTCCCCACATACTTGCCCTTGTAAATGTCGCCCTTTTCGTACATCTTCTTGAAGATGGCCTGGATGGCAGATACATGGTAGTCGTCGGTGGTACGGATGAAACGATCGTTGGAAATGTTCATCAGCTTCCACAGATCCTTGATACCGCCGTTACCGTCAACGATGTTGTCTACAAACTGCTGGGGAGTAACGCCGGCGTTCTTAGCCTTCTCCTCGATCTTCTGACCATGTTCGTCGGTACCGGTCAGGAACATAACGTCGCAGCCCTGCATTCTCTTGTAGCGGGCCATGGCATCCGTTGCCACGGTACAGTAGGTGTGTCCAATATGCAGTTTGTCGGACGGATAATAAATGGGGGTGGTGATGTAAAACTTATTGCTCATTTTATCTTCTCCTTCTTATTCTATACCAAATAATTTTTTAGCATTTGCGGTGGTTACCCTGGCCACTTCCTCAGGCGTGATATTTTTAATCTTTGCAATGCGCTCCACCACATACTGCAGATTACGGGAGTCGTTGCGCTTGCCTCGCATGGGTACGGGGGCCAGATAAGG
>JAFUJY010000039.1 GCA_017467985.1 Bacillota bacterium | reverse complement strand
TGATGGAGTTAATGATCTCCTTGTCTTCCAGAACTTCACCGTTCATAACGCCACGCAGCATCATGGTGTACATACCATCCTGAGCGTTCAGCATATCACAAACAGCACCAAAAGTAATGGGCTGTACTACACATACCTTACCATTGAACAGGCCCTGCTTGTTCATCTGGTGGATCATCCAATCTACGAAACCGCGCAGGAAGTTACCTTCACCAAACTGAAGAACCTTCTCCGGCAGATCCTGCCAGGGACTAACCTTTACGTCAGCAGGAAACTGATGATCAGAAGTTAATAAAGCTTTGTTTAAAGATTCCATTGCAATAATTGCTCCTTTCGAATGCGTGGCTTATGCCGGAGTTTTTTGTCTCCGGCCAAAATAAGCGCACTATAATCTAATTCTATTTTACACGATTTCTACAGATTTTTCAATAGTAATCTTGCGATTTTCATCAATTGAAATGAAAAGTTGGTCATTATCCTGGATCTTACCTGCAAGATACTGCTCAGCGATCTCGTCTTCCACTTCACGCTGGATCAAACGGCGCAGGGGACGGGCTCCGTAAGTGGGATCATAACCCTTTTCGGCCAGATAATCCATGGCTTCGGAGGACACCTTAACGCTCATACCATGAACGGCAGCGGCCTTGTAAATGTCCTTGAGCATGAGCTCTACGATCTGGCGCAGCTGCTCACGGGTCAGAGGCTCAAAGGTGATGATGTCGTCCACACGGTTCAGAAACTCGGGGCGGAAGGCTTCTTTCAGAGCGGAGTTGATCTGCTGGGAAAGGGCGATCTGCTGATTGGCCACAAAGCCCAGGCTACGGTTGGACAAATGGGAACCGGCGTTGGTGGTCATGATAATCACCGTGTTTTCAAAATTGACCACCCGGCCCTGGTTATCTGTCAAGCGGCCATCGTCCAGAATCTGCAGCAGCATGTTGAAAATGTCCGGATGGGCTTTTTCGATTTCATCCAGCAAAACCACGGAGTAGGGACGGCGGCGAACCTTTTCGGAAAGCTGACCGCCTTCATCATAACCCACATATCCGGGAGGCGCACCGATCAGCTTGGAGGAAGCATGCTTTTCCATGTATTCGGACATGTCCACACGGATCAGGGCATCTTCGGAACCAAACAGCTCCACAGCCAGGGTCTTAACCAGCTCGGTCTTACCCACGCCGGTGGGACCGGCAAAGATAAAGGAGGCGGGCTTGTGTTCCTTGCGGAAACCGCAGCGGCTGCGGCGGATGGCACGGGCCAGGGCACTGACGGCAGCGTCCTGACCGATAACCCGCTGATGCAGGCGATCTTCCAGCTGGAGCAGCTTGTCCGCTTCTTCGGTGGAAAGGCGATGCACCGGGATCTTGGTCCAGGACTCAACCACCTGGGCGATGTCTTCCCGAGTCAGGGGGATATTGTTGCACATTACCTGAGTCTTTTCGATTTCGGCCTCCAGCTGCAGTTCTTCAGTACGGCACTTGGCCACAGTCTCGAAATCGCTCTGACTGGCAGCTTCTTCCTTGCGCTGGGTAACCGCAGTCAACTGACGCTTTAATTCGTCAAGCTTCAGCAGACTTTCATTGTGCAAGTTCACCTTGGCAGCAGCCTCATCGATCAGGTCGATGGCTTTATCCGGCAGGAAACGCTGATGAATGTAGCGAGTGGACATCTGCACTGCATCTTCAAGGACAGAATCGGGAATAATCACATTGTGGAAAGCTTCGTAATGGGGGCGAACACCCTTTAAGATCTCCACTGTGTCGGCGGCGGAGGGCTCATCCACGATAACGGGCTGGAAACGACGCTCCAGAGCGGAATCCTTCTCGATATATTTGCGATACTCATCAAGAGTCGTGGTACCGATCAGCTGGATCTGTCCCTTGGCCAGGGCGGGCTTCAGGATATTAGCGGCATTCATGGCATTTTGAGCATCGCCGGCACCGATCAGGTTGTGGATCTCGTCAATGACCAGAATGATATTGCCGTCCTGAATTACTTCATTAATAATGCCTTTCATGCGGCCTTCGAACTGGCCCCGGAACTGGGTGCCGGCCACCAGACCGGTCATATCCAGCAGGCGGATTTCTTTGTTTAGCAGCTTCACAGGAACCTGGCGGCGGGCAATGCGCAGAGCCAGGCCTTCAGCAATGGCGGTTTTACCCACACCGGGCTCGCCCAGCAGTACCGGGTTATTCTTGGTGCGGCGGTTCAGGATCTGCATAATACGCTCGATCTCAGCGTCCCGGCCCACGATGTTATCGATCTCGCCATTCAGGGCCTGATCGGTCATGCTGGTACTGTAACGCATCAGATTGGGCATCTTTTTGGCACGACGGGCGTTACGCTGGTCGGGCTTCTCCTGAGAGGAAGACTGGGGCGCAGGATTTACCTCTGCGGGCAGGTCGCCGTTTTCGTCCTCACCACCCTGAGGGGTAGCGCCGGACAGCATCTCCATCAGGCCGGGAGGCATCATAGAAGCCAGCGGGCCCATCTCCTCAGTAAGTTCGTTGATATCCATACCCTGCATCATATCGGATATCTGTTTATTCATAGCATCTGCCTGCTCATCGGTCATACCACTCTGGGTAAACAGCTGCTTAAGCTGCAGCCCCTGCTTTTGGGCACAGGGCAAGCACAGAGCAAGACGGCTGGTCTTGCCGGCTTCCATCTTGTTCATAAAGATGACCGCCGGGTTCTTCTGGCAGATTTGACAAAGCATAGTAATCACTCCTTCAAAATTTTAACAATATGCATCCTGGAAAAGAATACATACCCAGAATATTATACGGTTTTTAGCCCAAGATTGCAAGCAAAATCGTGGTTTTAACAGATTTTTTAGAATTTGATTTTTTGAGGTTGCACAATGAGAAGGTCAATGTTACAATGATATCGGACTAAAGTCCAAAAGGAGGGAGTTTCATGTCAAGGGAAGAGTATGAAAGAGCGTTGAAGCTGGGCCGCAGGGCGTTTGCAGAGGCTCAGAGTAAGGGCAAGTCACCCTATCTGCGTGTGCTGGAAGACGATAAAGCCGGGATTGATGTGGATTCGGAAGTGAGCTTGGGAACCATGGATATTCCCCTGGAACGGATTGTGGGTACCAGTGCCCATGGCCGCAGCAAGTCCTTTGCCCATAATTTTATGCCCATTTTACCCTATGGTACAGAATTTGGAATGAAATGGAGCAGTTTGTGTGATCACCATCTGGAGGAGGGAATTCGCCATGCCATCCAGGTGTACGAATATATGAATTATTACTATGTGGTGGAGGGCAACAAGCGTGTCAGTGTGCTGAAGTATTTTGGCGCAGCCAGCGTTCCGGCCCATGTCACCCGGATTATTCCCCGGCGTACCAACACCAAGGAGTCCAGGATTTATTATGAATTTCTGAAGTTCTACAAGGTGTGCCAGGTGAATTATATTTGGTTTTCCCAGGAGGGGTCTTATGACCTGCTGCTGCAGACCATTGGTATGGAGAAGGAAGAGGACTGGCAGGATAAAGAGGCCGCCAGCTTTTTCCGCAGCAATTATTATGAGTTCCGCAGTATTTTTAAGGAACAAAATAAGGCGGAGTCCTTGGAGATTACCACCGGCGATGCCTTCTTAAAATATATTATGGTATTTGGCTACAAGGATATGTACCAGAAGAGCCGGGAAGAAGTGGCTCGGGAGCTGGAACAGTTGTGGCCTGAACTAGAATTGTTGGTGGCGGAGGATCCCATCGGTCTGCAGACCCAGCCGGATGAAACTCCGGCCAAGCGCAGTTTCTGGGGATTGTTTGTGCCGGCGGTGCAAAAGGATCTGAAGGTGGCCTTTGTCCATGCGGACAGCATTGAAAAGTCCAGTTGGACCTATGCCCATGAGCTGGGACGGACCTATCTGCAGGATACCTTTGCCGATCACATTGAAACCGTCAGCTATGAAAATGTTCCTACAGATCCGGAGACGGGCTGTGAAAAGCTGTGCGAGATTGCAGAAGAAGGGTATGATGTGATTTTTACCACATCCCAGCGATTGATTGCGGCCTGTTTGAAGGCGGCCATTCGATGTCCTGAGGTGAAATTTTTGAATTGTTCTGTACACGTGCCCTATCAGAGCGTGCGTACCTATTTTGGCCGTATGTTTGAGGCCAAGATGCTGATCGGAGCCATTGCAGGGGCCATGACGGAGACGGATAGCATTGGTTATATTGCAGACTATCCCACCGCGTCCACCATTGCCAGCATCAATGCCTTTGCCCTGGGCGCCCAAATGATGAACCCCAGAGCCAAGGTGTATCTGGAATGGACCGCACTGAAGAAGCCCCAGGAGCACCCTACGGACAAGTTAAAACGCATGGGTGCGGATATTTTATCCAATCAGGATATGATCACGCCTTATTATGCTTCTAAGCAGTTTGGGGTGTACCAGTTAATGAAGGACGGAACGGTGCGAAACATCGCCATGCCCGTGTGGAACTGGGGTGTATTTTATAAGAAGCTGATTCAGAGCCTGCAGAGTGGTTCCTGGGATAATGAACCTTCTGTAAAAGCCATCAACTACTGGTGGGGGATGGCCGCGGGGGTTATTGACGTGGTTTATAGTCAGGCGCTGCCGGACCGCACCAAGCATCTGGTAGAGGCATTGAAGCGGGCCATCAAGGAAGAATCCATGATGGTATTTGAAGGCGTGATTCACAACCAGGATGGTGAGGTTATGGTGCCGGAGGGCCGGATTCTGGAAACGGAAAAGATTGTGACCATGGACTGGTTGGTGGAAAATGTGGTGGGCCGGATTCCGGGCATTGATGAAGTGACAGCTGAAGCTGCCAGTGCCATGAATCCGATTATAATTTAAGCCTTGAATATGAAATTGGCGAATATATACTGCAATTTCATAGGAAAACGGCAAAAATGTACTGTAATGCCATAGAGAATCATCAAAAATATACTGCGCCGCAGTAGAGAAGCATTAAAATACGGTTTCTCGAGAAATAGTCAAAACTGTTTCTAACACTTGACGAAAGTGCTTCTAATGTGTTATAATAGGTATGTAAAAAAGGCTACCGATTGACGGTTGCCCACAAATGTTGGTTAAAAGATTAACCGCCGTGTTTGCAGACGAGGGCGGTTATTTCTTTTTTATCAACAAAACAACGAGAGAAATGATTGATATTACAAGGTCTCCCAAAAGGAACAACGCTTCATATGTAACCATGCTATCGCCCTCCTTTCACAGGATCGGAGGGAAAAGAAACGTCCCTCCGGCGTTTTATCTGCGAAGGGCAACCGCCAACCGTTGATTGGTAGCCAAATATATTATACCATATTTTGACAAAAGGTGCAATCATAAAAGGTGTACTGAACTTGCAAAAAATAAGCCATTACTAGTTTTGCGTGGGGTGTAAGAATGAAAAAATGTCAAACACTCGGGAATGTTCCCAAATGGTCAAAAATGTGTTGCGCTGCAGTAGAAAATCATTAAAGTACACTTGACAGAGTGAAAAAATATGGTATTCTTTATTCGAAGATAGAAAAGAGACTTCGAAGTACAAGAAAGAGAGGCGAATCCAATGGGCATAGAAGAAGTACAGGAGCAGTGCCGGATCGTCGATAGTAATCAGAAGTCCGGAATTCTAAACTAAAACGATTCGGCACTGCCTCCAGAAAACAAACGGGTTACTTATTCAGTAGGAGATTACTGAAGGTTTGTTTTGAGTAGGGAGGTAAAAAATGAATATTGTAAGAAATAAGAAGGTTTTATCACTGATACTTTCAGTGGTTTTGGTTGTGTGTATGAGCCTTGTAGTACATGCGGATATGGGGTATGCTCCGATTTCTGGAACAACCAGTGATGGTAGTTACTATGGGAGTTTGACTGTAGATTTTACAAAATCTACAGTTAGTTTCTCTGCAGAGCCGTATGATGTGGGTGCAGAAATGTACTTGAAAGTAATTGGGTTAGTATTTGATGACTATGATGATGTATACTATTCATTAAATTGCGAGGGTGGAAACTCATGCTATAGAGCGAGAACCGAGGGCACTGATTTTACGCATGCAGTGGTTGACTTTTATGTTGAATCGGTGTTTAAAGGTCAACGTGTAGCATATTCACAATGAGATGATATTTAGGGAGTGATTTATATGATAAAGAAAATAATCTGTCTTTTCTTTATCGTACTGCTGTTTTCTTCTTGTGCAAACGAGACAAGAGGCCTTCTGGATGAACAATTTGATACGGAGGTTTACTTAGCGGACTATGATGCAAAGAATGGTTTTCTGAATGGGGATGCTGGGATGGATCGTTATGGTAGTGTTTATTACTATTCTTTCATGTATGGTTCACCTTGGATCTATTACTATGATGCAGCGTCTGGAGTTGGCGGTAAGTTATGCGGCAAGCCGGAATGTGTTCATATGGATCAGGACTGCAATGCGTATCATATAGATGGCGATTTTTGTATCTATGATGGGCAGTTGTATTATACCGAAGGTAGTCTGATGGGTAAATATTTGTATCGAATGGATTTGACGGGGAGTCAAAGGGAGAAGGTTCAAAGCGGAATTCACTCTGATATATTCATTCATCGAGGTTATATTTTTTCCAGCGAGACCCAAGAAGTCACAAAAAAAGGTGAAGCATCACAGATCTATACTTTGTATCAGGACGTTTTGGGACAAGAGGGACAGAGTAAAGTTATCCTAGAAGTGCAGGCATCTGTTGTTTCAAAAGTTTTTTATCAGGTGCAGGGTAATAAAGTGTATATTATGCCGATTAGTCGCTCATCGGAAGAACGGACAGCGGATATTTATGAGTATAATATTACGACGCAAAAAATAAAAAAGCTATACAGTTGGAAGAGTAACGAAACTCCCAGTGGGTTTGTGCTGGAAGAGGATGGGCTGCGCATTTTAACGGGCGAGAAAAATCGTGAAACAGAGATTCGAACCGTTCGACTGTATAAATTTTATTTTGAGGATGGAACGATGAGTGAGGCGCAATTGGTGGCAGAAGCCGATGGAAGCCTTAGTTCCAGGTTAGGTCAGAATCATGCACTGGTGTTTGTATCTGCCGGATATCAAGTAAAGGAAAGTACTTTTATCGCAGAAAGCTTTGCTGGAGATGAGGTATATAATGGTACGCTGACGTCCACCGTGGGGCAGGAGTTGTGGAATGTGATCCATATGGGCGGTGACGAGACAGGCGAATATTTTACTTATTCAGAAACCTCTTCTGTGGAAACGTCTAATTTTCAGTTATATCGTTGGTCGTCGGAAAAAGGCGTAGAAATACTAGGATGAT
>JAFUJY010000323.1 GCA_017467985.1 Bacillota bacterium | reverse complement strand
GCCGCACCACAGATACCAGAACAGATCCAACCCGTCACCATATCCCTTCGTACCGGGAGGAGAGAAATATCCCTGACGTACAGCCTGCTCCAATCCATCCAACAATGCTTTACCTGTCAAATAAATTCCACTAACACAGATTCCGGCAAATACGCCGTCTGGATGCAGCGGAATGCAGCCATGGTACAACAAATTAGAATTAATGGTCTTATACATACTGCCCCGGGCAAAAAGAAAACGAATATGCTCTTGTAATTTTGTATTATTGCGGAAAGCCCGTACCAACTGACGTACGGTTTCTTCTTCTTCAGGATGCAGCTTTAAGGGATTGGCAGGATCAATGGTGGGAAAATGGGTGTCCACCATGGGATAATCCTGACCATCAATACAAACCGTTCCCTTTTCGTAATTTATTTTGGATAGCATATCCCTCTGTGCCATGTCATATTCAGGATGGCGCTGCAGGAGCTGCCCTTCTAACTTCAGCTGAATAATGGTAATCGCCTTATGGATTTTACCAATGGATTCCTGATCATTGCCAATGATGCCATTTCCTGTGCTTTCAGGCTTAAAGACTTCACAGGGGTCATCCTTGTACATTTCCTGGGCAAACATGGCTAATGGACGCAGGGAAATACCATACCCCTCCTCCACCGTATCCAGATTATTATAGCGGCAGCACAAACGCAGTACCCCGGCAATACAAGCAGCATTACCTGCGGCGGCCCCCATCCACTGAATATCATGGTTGCCCCACTGAATATCCACATCATGATAATTCATGAGTTCATCCAAAATAACGTGAGCTCCGGGACCACGGTCAAAAATATCGCCGATAATATGCAGTTTATCAATGGCCAGACGGGTAATCAACTCACACAGCGCCACAATAAACGCATCAGCCCGCTGGATATCAATAATTGTTTCAATCATTTTATCATAGTAGGCGTTTTGATCGGGCATATGCTGAAAACCATGGATTAGTTCATCGATTACATAGGAAAAATCTTTAGGCAACGCCTTACGCACCTTGGACCGGGTATACTTGGAAGATACCTGACGACACACCTCAATCAAACGATATAATGTGATCCGGTACCAATCATGAAGATCCTTCTGCTCTGCCTTTAATAACTCCAACTTCTGTTGGGGATAGTAAATCAGCGTTGCCAGAGTCTTACGTTCCGTCTCCCCCAGGGTTGTACCAAACACTTCGTCTACCTTTGTTTTTACAACGCCGGAGGCATTGCGAAGCATGTGGGCGAAAGCTTCGTATTCACCATGAAGATCACTCAAAAAATGCTCTGTTCCCTTGGGCAGGTCCATAATAGCCTGCAGGTTAATAATCTCAGAAGATGCGGATTGTATACTGGGAAAACTTCTGGACAAAAGCCGCAGATACTTTAACTCCTCTTCTGTGAAATCTGCCTCATGATCCATTCTTACTTCTTCAAATCCGAAAATTCCGTCATCTGACAGCATAATCATCCTCCTCATGAATTAAATTGGAAATACCATTCTTGATATGTATACAACAAAAGTCAATGTGATTGGGCTTAATAATGTAGAATACAGCACAGCCTGGGAAGCAAATTGCGGGTGGTTATCCCGTTCAACTGCAATGAGGGCCGAATTCAGTGCCGTAGGTACGGCCGAGGACATCATCAGAACCTGGGCGGTAAAATGATCAAACCGAAAAACACCAATGAGCAGCAGGGCCAACAACGGTCCGCCTGCCAAACGCATTATCACCGCCAATATCACATCCCAGGATGGTTTGGATATTTGAGTTCGTGACAACTGAACACCCAAGGTAAACAGCGCTATGGGTACCAGGCCTTCTTTTAAGTATTTGATCCCCGCCCATAAGGAGAATGTAGTCAGGTCATAATCTACACACAGATTCATAAAGAATGCCAAAGGAATGGCATATACTGTCGGCATCTTAAAGACGCTGATAATGGCCTCCTTCCAAGACATCTTCTGACCAATACCGGCATTATAAAATCCCAATGTGTTCACTGACAGGTTTTGTACGATCAGCACAACAACCTGCAGAGCTAAGGCCGGCGCTAAATATGGCGTTTCACCATTAATGATAAAAGGTGCGCCGCTAAAAACTAAAGTAATAAGCGGTATACCAATATTACCACTGTTATAAAACATCAGAGCATTCATCATTGCATTGCGCATTCCCATATCATAATGACGTAGTTTACCAATGAATCGAGCTGCGATGTGATTTAATAACAGTAAAGACAATGCAAAAACCAGTACCCATGCAATAGAATCCGGCAGAACCGTGGTATACACTTGATAAAAGGTAAATGCCGGAACAAATACATAAAAGTTTAGCTTGCTCAGGGTTTTTACATCCATAGGAAAACACTTACCCATAACAAAGCCCAAACAAACAATAAACATAATGGGCAAAATATTATGACTTAGTATATATAGAAAAACCTCCATTGTGACCCTCCACTTCTCTTTTTTATTATTATACCCCATTGGATTATTTCTGTCAAACTTTTCTGGATGGTGCATATGATAAAATAAGAAAAAATATGGAGGACAACATATGCCCACATCTACAGAAAATGAACCGATGCGAATTCTGCAAAGTGCTCTGCCCTATATCAGCACTTCCATGCAGCATCCTTTTCATCTAATATTAAAGTGTCTGGAACTGCAGTCTCTTCTCCGATCTCCATCTTCCTTCACCTTAACACGAGGAGATAACAACGAAAATGCGGTCAAAGATCCTCAACAAAAACGTCTAAAAATGCTAAAAGGTATTCGAAATGCCTGCGCACCGGAACATACTCATTATGTGGATACCCTTTTACAAACACTGCGTATGCAGGCAATGCTTCAGAATATGCCAGCCTTGGCAGCAGATGGTGGTGTAGGTGCAGGCCCAGTTATTCCCTTCTTGAGACCTAACCAGCCATCGGAAGATACAGATCTGGAAAGTTCCTTAAAAGCCATGCTAACACCCCAGCAGCAGACAATGTTTCAATCCTTCAGCAACATGCTGAAAACCACAGGAGGTCATCAATATGAATAGTCTTTCGGCACTCTTACAGCAAAAGCCAGCTTTTCGCCATCTCCCCGCCCCTAAACGCAGGCTGCTAGAAGAAATGTGTGCTCTCATGGAGGGGAAAGACCAAATGCAGTGTATACAAATCTTTATGGCCTATCGCATGCGCATGGAAAACGAAGGCCTGCAGTTAAATGAAAAAGAATCAGCCTTGATGAAAGAATGTCTGATGGAAATGCTTCCGCCGGAACAGCGTTCCAAAACTCAATGGTTGATGAATATGATGTAATTGAAAATGATGGAGAAAGCCGTAATCCTCGGGGACTACG
>JAFUJY010000322.1 GCA_017467985.1 Bacillota bacterium | reverse complement strand
CCTTTCCGCCGATACCCTCCGGGTCTTCATTCAGAACTCGACCTGTCACCTGTACCGGTGTATCAGGCATGCGGCCGTAGCACTCTGTAGCCACCAAGTCCACTATTTTTTCTCGGATGTTCTCCCATTCTTCCTTGGATGTGATCTTCTGACCACCAATGCCCGTCAAGACATCCGGAATATTTCTCTTTTGGATTTCTTGATCCATCACTGAATATTTCATAACTTACCCCCCAACATCTATATATTTCAAGAATATCATATGTCACCAACCATGTCAATAGACAGAACATGACACCCTTTTATCGTCGGTCATTTCTCCTTCCAAACATGGTCAACACCTGCACCAACAGCCGCAGGAATGTCACCAGAGAAACCAACAGAGACGCAAGATAGGTCATTGCTGCCGCTGACAGTACTTTTTTCGCCGCCGGCATTTCATCTGGTGCAAGGATCCCTTCGTTCAAAAGCATTTCTCCCGCTCGTTTGCTGGCATTTAGTTCCACCGGGAGAGTAACAATTGCAAATAAAAGTGCCCCTCCGTACAGGATCACACCTAGCATTGCCACATAAAAGCCAATATTTTCATTTGCGGCTGACACAAACCAATTCAACAGTAAACCAATAAGCACCAGCGGCATGGACAGTCTCGAGCCAAAATTCACCACCGGAACCAATGCTGTACGCAGGCGATACATCAGATAACCACCTTGTTTTTGCATGACATGGCCGATTTCATGGGCTGCCACTGCTACCGCCGCAACCGAATCGCTGTCATAGGTCGATCCTGAGAGATTGACGATTTTCTTCACCGGATGGAAATGATCCGAAAGTGTCCCTTCCACCCGCCCCACAGAGATGTCATGGACGCCATTCGCCTGCAGAAGACGAACCGCTGTATCGTGTCCGGTCATCCCCGAACCACATTTTACTTTATCGTACTTCGAAAAGGATGTATAAACCTTTCGACTGGCCACCACAGAGAAAATCATGCATACCAACATTGCTCCCATGAACCAAAGATACTCATTCCAATACATATTTTTCATCACCCTGGTATCATATTATGTATCAAATCCTGCTATCTATTCGTCGATTTGGTTCTCATGCGGTATAGCGCCGCATTTTCTATTGCCAATATTCCGCTGATCGCCAGCCATTCTTGGAATTTTTCAAAGAATCGAGGCAGTGTCCAGTTGCTGTCTCCAAAAAACATACCGGAAAACATGCCGTTCAAAGTGATCCCATCATGATAGTCTACCAACAGGGCCCCCATATAATTAACCCCTAGGTCTATGGTAAAAATCACGCTTATAATCAGAAGAATCAGGGAAATCCGCTGCAGCACCGTGTACCAGTCCCTTTTCTTCTGGTATTCTGCCACAACCTCCACCAGTTTTTCTTCGGACTTTTCTTCCGCTTGTTCTGCCGGAATCCTCTCCCCGTTCAAAAATTCGTTGACTGTAATCCCCAACAGACTGCAAATGTCCTGAAACAAGGCCGCATCCGGCAGACATTTGCCTGTCTCCCATTTGCTGATGGCCTTATTGGTCACACCCAACTTCTCCGCAAACTGTACCTGGGTCATCCCCTGCTCTTTTCTAAGCTCCGCCAAAAAATGGCCAATTTTGATCTGATCCATTTATATCGCCCCTTTCTGCCCGCATTATAGCAAAATCCCGGGCAAGAAACAATCCACCAGAGGTAGAATCAGTTATTTGCCAGCTTTCGGATCAAATCATAGGCAAAAATCAGCTCTTCTATACTGCAGCTGTTCTGCACATAATGGGTGGTGCAGCACATCCAGCGCTGGCCCTTCAGCAGGTCAAATACCCTGCGGATCTCCGACTCCAGTCGCTCATACTTGCCAAAGCCTAGCGTGGACTGAACACAAACACCGCCCAAGATAGCGAACTTATCCCGATATTTTTCCAAATACAGCGAATAGGGCATGTTACAGTTTTCCTGCCAGGGATGGATAAAGTCGTAGCCAATATCCACCACACTCTCCAGCGCTGGTGTAATGCAGCCATCACTGTGGAGACTGGTCATTACGCCCCGCTTTTTGCACTCTGCCACAATACGCTTATGATGAGGCACAATCAGCTCTTCATGCATGGCCGGGCTGAACATCATGGACTTCTGAGACCCCCAGTCATCGGAAATATGAATATCATCCATACCTAAGTCCATCAAATGATGGGCATTTTTTATGTTCCAGTTGGCCAGCTTGGTATACACCTCCTGCAGTTCATCCGGGTATAATGCCAGATACAGCAAATGATTTTCAATACCAAACACACCATTCATTGCCTCAAAGATGCCCGGCGTCTGCATATAACAAAAACGATCTCGTGCCCGATGATGGGCCATCTCCTGCTTCACATTCTCATAATCGGATTCGCTGTCGATATCATCAAAATCAATATCCAGCAGCATCTCAGGGGTAATCGTCTCCCCTGCATCCCGCAGATGTTGAATACACTTATTAAAAGGCCCCGGTCCCCCAAAAATATGGGCCATATCAAACTCATATGCATCTTCAAAGGCTACTACCGAACCAAATTCCTTTGTAATCGGTTCCTCCATATTGGCCTTCAACCAACCATACACCGGGGTCCGTCCCGGATTCTCCCCTTTAATGGTCTTAATCACCAATTCTTTCGATGTCATTTTTACCTTCTCCTTCGTAAAGCGGGCTCCCTGTTATGCGGACGTTCTGCGCGCAGCGCAGCCAGGCCGCATAACAGAGAGCCCGTTTTTCACTGATACAATTTTGCCAGACCGCCCTCGGATGTCTCACGATACTGATGAGACAAATCTCGGCCGGTTTCATACATGGTCTTAACAACTAAGTCAAAGGAAATCTTACGGGTTCCGGACAGGAAGTTAGCCAAACTCAGGGCATTAATGGCACGCATGGCCGCAACCGCATTTCGCTCAATACAGGGAATCTGTACCAGACCGCAGATGGGGTCACAGGTCAGACCCAAAGTATGCTCCATGGCCATTTCTGCCGCATACTCGATCTGGTCAATACCCATACCAAAAATTTCAGCCAGGGCTGCCGATGCCATGGAACAGGCAGTTCCGATCTCGGCCTGACAGCCACACTCCGCGCCACTAATAGACGCATTGGTCTTAATCAAGTTACCGATCAAACCGGCCACCGCCAAGGCCTTCAGCACCTGCTTATCCGAAAAGCCCTTCTTCTCCTGCATATATTTCAATACTGCAGGCAGCACACCACAAGCACCGCAAGTAGGTGCGGTGACAATGGTGCCGCAGCTGGCATTCTGCTCGCTCACTGCAAATGCATAAGCACAAATAATACGGTTCTCATGGGTTTCCGGACGCTCGTCAATATGGCTCTGCTGGAACAAAAACTGAGCCTTACGCTCCACTTCCAAACCGCCGGGCAAAATACCCGTGGTGGAAATACCCTGCATGACCGCCTGCTGCATCACTTTCCAGACTTCCATCAGGTAATTCCAGATCTCCGGTCCTTCCACCATTTCCACATAATCACTCAGACGAATCATGTGGCTCTTGCAGTACAAAGCAATCTCTGTAAACGTGCGGGCCTTATAAATATCCGGCGAAGCCACTTCCGGACGGCCTTCTACTACGATATCACCGCCGCCAACGGACAGTACCCGCAGATGTCCCAGTTCCTTTTCCCCCTGAAACGCAGTTAGATCCATGGTGTTAGGATGGGGCAGTTCAAAGCCCGCCTCTTCACAAAATGTAATCTGCACCGGACAGGGCTCCAGAGTCTTGAGAATCGCCTCGTCTGTCATGTGTCCCTTACCGGTCTTTGCCAGTGAACCATACAAAATAACCTCAAACGAATCTGCCTGAGGATATTCTGCCTTAATCAGCTTCGCAGCCCGCTCCGGCCCCATAGTGTGGGAGCTGCTGGGGCCCTTACCGATTTTGTAAATTTCTTTAATGGATTTCATTATGCCTCTTCCGTCGCCAGCGCTTCATCTACCGCCTGACGAGCCTGCTTGTTTTCTTTTTCTTTCTCAAAACCGTCTTTGATACGATCCAGCATATCGGGGACCATATCCAGAATCTTGGTTACCGTATCCTGATTCTTTACACTGACCATACGAACCGTGCCATTGTGAATAACCAAAATGGCGCTGGGGCTCATCTTGGCACCTGCACCGCCGGCAGCACTGGCCAGACCGTTTTTGTCATAGTTCTTATCCTTGGCTCCAGCACCCACGCCAAAGCTTACATCCACCAAAGGCAGCAGAATGGTGTCACCCATATGAATAGCCTCGCCGACTACTGTTTTGGTGGTGATAAAACCTTCCAGCTGAGACAACAGTTCTCTTAACTCTTCCTTCGCTTTCATTGTGATGCATTCCTTTCTTATTTTTTAGGTCGCTTCACGATATACATGATCAACCGTAAAATGTATTTGTTCAGTACCAACCGCAGGGCAATCCAGCTCAGGGCCAAAATACGTATGTGCATTTCCACCTGACCACTGACTTCCACACATTCTTCCTGGAACTCCGGCTGGAATTCCAAATGTAACCCTCGGTTTTGACACCAGCTGCCGATCACTGCAACCACACCGGTAATGGTTCCTAATGTGGAAGGATCTGCCAGACCCAGCCGCAAGTGTACCACACTGCCTCGCAGCCGCAGAGAATGCAGCAGCCGTCCCAAGAACTTCTTGAGGGCCAGCATAATCTCTCTTTTATTGGGATAGGCCTGATATTCGTTCCAAATAGCCGTAGCCTTGGCAATCAAGCCACCCACTTTTTCCAGAAACTGATCCAACTTACTGGGACCAATGGGCGTAATGGGCTTGATCGGCTTGAGACTGGACTTGGCCCAGGCAGGAATTTCCTCCGCAGCCTCTTCTTGATCGCTCTCAGGTTCCGGCTTCGGCTCAGATTCTTCTGCCGTTTCCACATGCAGCAGTTCCTGCACCGACTTTTCCACCGGCTGTGTTACTTTTTCTTCTACAACTTCTTCTGCCGCGGCCTCCACCTGCGTAGCCTTTTCTTCCACTTCTTCTTCGGTGAAAACTGCTTCGTCCGG
>JAFUJY010000321.1 GCA_017467985.1 Bacillota bacterium | reverse complement strand
GCTCAAGAAGCAGGATCGCCATGGGATTGAACGGGCCCGAGAAAAACTGGAGCAGTTTTTGAATGAAGTGGAGTATGGTTAAGGGGTGAACTGCGGAATTCGTGGGTTCACTCTTGACAAATAAGTTATGAAATGGTACTATAATAGTGGATCTTTTTTCGCATAAAAGATCCGCCTTACTGCCATACTGTTTATTAAGAATATGACAGCGAGGTGAAATATGCGAACAGTTTTATTGTTTGTAATCATCGCAATCATGATCGTGGATGCAGCCCTGTGCTGGTGTTTGCTGCGGGCCCAGTCTGAAGATCATGAGAACGATTTCTAAAAGTACCAAAGGAGGAGCTTTTTAATGGAAGAAAAAAATCTTCTGCAAAATGAAGAGGTGGAAATTGACCTGAGACGAGTGATAGGAGCAGTCCTGGGGAAGGTCTGGCTGATTATTCTGATGTCCATTCTGGGAGCTGCCATTGCACTGGCAGTGACCGTTTTTGCGATCACCCCATTATACAAGTCTGCCGCCATGTTTTATGTTAATAACAATAATATTTCGGTGGGGAATACATCTGTTAGTATTTCCTCCAGTGATATTGTTGCTTCTAAGAATCTGGTTGATTCCTACATTGTTATTTTGAAGTCCAGAACCTCGTTAAATGATGTAATTGATTACGCTGGGGTCAATCGGACTTATTCTGAGTTGAAGGATATGATTGAGGCAGCTTCTGTGAATGACACCGAGATCTTCCAGGTGGAGGTCACCAGTCCGGATCCGGAGGAAGCAGAGCGGATCGCTAACGCCATTGCCTACATATTGCCCAAGCGAATCTCCAGCATTATCGAAGGTACATCTGCTAAGATCGTTGATTCTGCGGTGATTCCTTCCAAGCCCAGTTCGCCCAGCTACACCAAGAATACCTTAATCGGTTTCATGTTAGGCTTTATTTTAACCGCCGGTCTTATTGCATTACGGGAGATCTTTGACATCACCATCCGTACAGAAGATGACATTGCCCAGGTGTGCAAGCACCCGGTACTGGTGTCTGTGCCGGATATGACATCTTCCGGCAAGGGCGGCAAGTACGAGTACAGCTATGACCGCAATGGTCAAAAGAAGAAAAAGAGTGTGTCCCATGGCAAGCAGCCGATTCTTATGGGTAAGGATATCAGTTTTGCAGCATCCGAAGCTTATAAAATGCTGCGTACCAAGCTGCAGTTCTCCTTTGCAGATGATGAGAGTAATTGTCGTGTTATCGGTCTGTCCAGTGCCCTGAGTGGTGAAGGTAAGTCCTTATCCGCAGTTAACTTGGCCTATACCTTGTCCCAGTTAAATAAAAAGGTTATCTTGATTGACTGTGACATGCGTCGTCCTACCTTGGCGGAGAAGTTGGGTGTTTTGAAGAAGCCTGGTTTGTCCAGCTATCTGACCGGTCAGAGCGATCTGGAAGGTCTGCTGCAGTACTGCAATATCCCCGGTGATGAAAATGCATTTCATGTCATCGCAGCCGGCGAGAACCCGCCCAACCCCATTGAGTTGCTGAGTTCTCCCAGAATGCAGAAGGTGGTCAATGGTCTGCGTAAGGTATATGATTATGTAATCCTGGACCTGCCGCCGGTGGGTGAAGTAAGTGATGCCATGGCAGTTGCTAAGATCACCGATGGTATGCTGTTGGTAGTTCGTCAGAACTACTGTAATCGTCCTGTACTGAGTGACGCCGTTCATCAGTTTGAGTTTATCGATTCCAAGATTCTGGGTGTGGTTTATAACTGTGCCTCCGAGAATAACGGCCGATATGGTTATGGTAAGGGCTATTACAAGCGTTACTACAAGAAGTACTATAATAAGTATGGCGGCTACTATGCAGCCAGCAAGAAGGAAGAGAAGTAATGGGTATAGTCGTTGACTTTCATTCCCATGTGTTACCTGGAGTGGACGATGGCAGCGCTTCTGTGAAGGAGTCCATTGCAATGCTGCAGCGTATGGCCCGGCAGGGCGTACAGCAGGTGGTTGCCACCCCTCACTTTTACGCCAACCACGATTCACCGGAAAACTTCCTGGAACGCCGTTATCAGGCGGAGCAGAGGCTGCGCCGGGAGATGGCTGATTATGAAGGTTTACCGGAGTTGATCGTTGGTGCTGAAGTACATTTTTTTTCAGGAATTAGTCAGTCAGATTGTTTAAAAGGGTTGACAATTGGTGGGAAAAAGTGTATACTTATCGAGATGACAGATGTACCCTGGTCGGAGTCTAAGTATCAGGAACTATCTGACATTCAGGTCAAGCGGGGCATCACTCCTATTATTGCCCACATTGACCGGTATATCAGTCCTTTCAGGACATTGCGTATCCCTGAGAAGCTGGCGGAGCTTCCCGTGCTGGTGCAGGCCAATGCCGAGTTTTTCTTGCAGCGGTCCACCGCCCGGTTTGCCCTTCGCTTACTTCAGCAGGATAAGATTCAGTTGTTGGGTTCTGATTGTCACAATTTGACATCCAGGCCACCCAATCTGGGCGAGGCCCTTGCCGTCATTGAGCGGCGGTTGGGCTCCCCGGTTCTTGACAGGATCAGTTCCTATGGGCAGGATGTTCTGATTAGTGATTGACAACACCTTGTATGTTTGTAATATTAAATTATATTAGGAGATGATTAAGATGAAGAAGTTTTTTAGCTTAGTACTGGCAATGGTGATCTGCTTGAGCATGGCTGCTCCCGTTATGGCTGAGGAGTTCGTTGACAGTATCGGTTACAAGGATGGCCCCTCCATCGTGACTGTTAAGGATGCTGATGGCAATGATGTCCAGGGTAAGATCGTTAATGCCAATGGTGAGGTTATCGGTTATCTGGATGAGGACTGTCTGCTGATCACACCTATTTCTGAGGCTGCTGAGTCTGATGAGATTCCGGATGATGCTCAGGCACTGTTGATCGATCTGTACAACCAGCTGAAGGATGGCTCCATGTCCCTGCCTTATGACAAGTTCAATGCCAATCTGGATCCTGCTCGTATGGTAATTCGTGAGATGGTTGATGCTACTTGGCTGTGTGTAGGTCTGCCTCAGGATTGTGCAGAGATTATCGAACCCGCTGGTGTTCATGTTGAGATTGTTTTTGATCTAGGCGTTTCTGCCAATGAAGATGTTTATGTAATGTCCTATAAGCATAACGCTTGGAATCCCATCGTTGAGACCGTTAACAATGGTGATGGTACCATTACCTGTGTATTTGAGGACTTCTGTCCCATCGTATTCAGCATCGACACCGCTGATGAGACTCCCAAGACCGGCGACGAGATCGGCGCTAACATGGGGCTGTGGATTGGTCTGATGGCTGTTTGCGTAGTTGCTATTGCTGGCCTGACTGTATATCGCCGTCGCGCTCGTTAAGTTACTAAGTACAATTCATTTGAGGATTAGCAGATGAACAAATCAAGACGCTTAAAAGACATTGCGTTCTTTGGTGTCATCCTGCTCCTGGTAATTGTCGCGTTATATAGTGGACTTCAGATTCTGGAGTCCACTACTTTTAATAATGGACAAAACACCGGTGAGAGCGTGGCATCCAAAACCATTACCCGAGACGGTATTGATTATTTTCCCCGTCAGGACATCACCGTTATGATGGTCCTGGGCATTGACCAGGAAGGTCCCGTGGTGGCCACCGACTCCCACAAGAATCACGGTGCCGCTGACGTGGTCATGTTGGCCATCTTTGATGAGACCAATCAGGTCTACAATGTGCTGCAGCTGAACCGTGATACCATGTTGGAAATGCCTGTTCTGGGTATTGGCGGTCGCCAAGCCGGTACTTACTATGGTCAGTTGGCTCTGTCCCACACCTATGGTTCCGGTCTGGCGGACAGCTGTGAAAATACCCGCAAAGCCATTTCTGATTTCCTGTATGGTATCACCATCGACCACTATGTATCCATGAATATGGATGCCATTGCCATCCTGAACGATGCAGTGGGCGGCGTCACTGTCACTGTCACCGAGGACTTTTCGGCAGTAGATGACACCATCCCCGTGGGTGAGGTTACTTTACACGGCCAGCAGGCTTTGAACTTCGTCCGTCTGCGTAAAGGAGTGGGCGACCAGCTGAACCTGTCCCGTATGAACCGCCAAAGAGAGTACATGGATAGCTTTGTAACAGCATTCCGGGATGCTCAGGACAGCAGTACCGAGTTCGTCATCTCCACCTATGACGCAGTTTCTCCCTACATCGTCACCGACTGTTCCGCCACCGTCTTCTCCAGCATGATGGAGCGTTACGGCGATTACGAGATGGGTGAGATCGTCAGCCCTGAAGGTGAGAACGTCCGCGGCGAAGAATATTATGAATTCTATGTGGACGAAGCCAAGCTGGACGAATTAATCCTGCGCCTCTTCTATGCACCAAAAGAATAAACAAAATCAAGCACCATTTGAGTGATTTTTACGGAAGATCACCACAATGGTGCTTTTTCTTCACCCAAATCAGCAAAATAATCAGCAAAAATGCAATGTGAAATGTGCAGAAACCGCAAAAGGAAACAGATATAACAAAAAAGAGGTTGTAATTTGCGGTCATGTATGTTATAATTAGGCTAACGATTAAATGAAGGAGTGAGATACAGACAGGAGAGTGTCGTTTTTCATGCTAGTTCGATCAAGTAAATAAAACAAAAGGGAAGAAATATTATGTATAGACAAACAAAAAATGGAATGGAAAAGCATTGGGACTTTATCATTGTCGATATTTTTGCCTTAGAATTGTCCCTCTTTCTGGCATATATAATTTATTACAAAGGGCAGCTGCCCATCTACAGCGATCTTTACCGCAGCATAATTTTGCTGCTACCCTTGGCTCACATTGTGGCTGCTACTGGCTTTAATAACTACTCCGGCATTCTGCGCCGGGGCTATCTTAAAGAATTGAAAAGCGTTCTGATTCAGTGCCTGGTGATTGCTGCATCTGCTTTGATTTATTTCTTTGTGTTGCAAGTAACGCAGCATTATTCTCGCTGGATTCTGGCGTTGACTGCAGTTTTTGCCGTGATCTTTATGTACTTGGGACGTATTGGTTTGAAGGCTGTATTGAAAAAGATCAGCGCAGTTCCGTATATGGCCGTCATTACACCTTCTGCTGAAGCCGAGAACTTGGTGGATGAACTGGTGAAGAATTCCGGCAATAATTATTGCATTAATGCTATTATTTACAGTGATAGAACACCGGATGAGGATGAGAAAGTTCAGGAGGTTCCTGTTGTGGGCAGCTTGGGCTCATTTGACGAATACATGCGCCAGCAGGTGGTGGACGAAGTCTTCGTTGCACTGCCTTTACGTGATGAGCGTGTAGCTAAAATCATGAAGACCGTGGAAGAAGTGGGAGCGACGGTACATGTCAGCGTTCCGTCCCTGTTCCCAGACTCCTTCCCCCAGACAATTTCACATATTGGTGCATGCACGACTGTAACATCCACTCCCAAGCTGGTGTCTTTGGGCGAGATGTTTATTAAGCGCGCCATTGATATCGCGGCAGCGCTGGTTGGCTTGCTGGCTACGGGCATTGCATATTTATTTGTGGCTCCTGTGGTAAAGAAACAGGCTCCCGGCCCGATCTTCTTTTCCCAGACCCGTGTGGGCCGTAACGGTCGTTTGTTTAAGATCTACAAGTTCCGTTCCATGTACATGGATGCAGAGGAACGCAAAAAAGAACTGATGTCCCAGAACCAGATGCAGGGCCTGATGTTCAAATTAGAGAATGACCCCAGAATCTTCCCCTTTGGACATTTCCTGCGTAAGTCTTCTATTGATGAACTGCCCCAGTTCTGGAATGTGCTGAAGGGAGATATGTCCCTGGTGGGTACTCGTCCGCCAACCTTGGATGAGTACAAGCAGTACGAGTTGCACCATAAGTTCCGTTTGGCCTTCAAGCCCGGTATCACCGGCATGTGGCAGGTATCCGGACGGTCCAAGATTACAGACTTTGAAGAGGTGGTAAAGTTGGACGGAGAGTATATTAAGAACTGGTCTGTAGGGTTGGATATTAAGATTATTCTTAAGACAGTGATGGTAGTGCTCAAGAGTGAAGGGGCGGAGTAAGAGAGATTTATGAATAAGAATAGTATTATATCGGGATTAATATGGAAAGTGTTGGAACGGTTTGGTGTGCAGGGAGTCCAGTTTGTTCTACAAGTTGTTTTAGCACGTATATTGGATCCAGAACATTATGGCGTTTTATCATTAATGATAGTTTTTACGACATTAGCTAATGTATTTATCCAAACAGGATTTAACACAGCCTTGATTCAGGCGCAAGATATTGCAGAGGATGATTATTCCTCCATTTTCTGGGTTTCAAGTGGCATTGCAGTCCTACTATATGTAATGTTATTTCTTGCAGCACCGATAATTGGTGATTTTTATAATATGCCGGATATTGTGATTCCGTTTCGGGTACTTGCACTGATGTTGTTGCCGGGGGCAATGCAATCAGTGCAGTTGGCGAAAGTAAGCAGAGAAATGAATTTCCGAAAGGTGTTTTTTAGTAATGTCGGAGGAATAGTAATCTCTGGTATTGTTGGAATTATTTTGGCATATCTGGGTGCAGGAATTTGGGCTTTAGTAGTACAGACAATGCTTAACGTAGTCGTATCAACGATAGTCATGTGCTTTACCGTAAACTGGCATCCACATTTTGTGTGCGATTATAGACGAGTTCTAGTACTGTTTTCGTTTGGTTGGAAGTTACTAGTGTCAGGATTAATTGATACATTGTATCAAGATCTGAGAAGTCTTGTAATAGGTAAGAAATATGACAGTGGGACACTAGGCTATTACAATCGAGGAAAACAGTTTCCACAGTTTATTATTAATGCGGTGAATGGTGCGGTGCAAAGTGTTATGTTGCCGGCAATGTCTATAGAACAAAATGATAAGATGCGCGTTAAGATGTTAGCAAGAAATTCTATTATGATCAGTTCATACATTATTTTTCCGATGATGGCTGGTCTTGAAGGTGTGTCGAGTCCATTGGTGTCATTGTTACTGACTGAAAAATGGTTGACATGTGTACCATAT
>JAFUJY010000320.1 GCA_017467985.1 Bacillota bacterium | reverse complement strand
TATGCAGAGGCTGCAAATGCATGGGAAATGTACGGGGACTACGATATTGCCCGGATTTTCTATGACTATACCTTTTATATTTTGCCCATGGCCAATCCCGATGTGTACCAGATTAGTAATCATGGAGAGGACCCGCTGTGGTATGACGGTATTTTGACGGCAGAAGACCGGCATGATTATTCCTGCAACGGAAATGGAGCCAATCTGAACCGGAACTTCCCCTTTGAATGGGAGTATGCGGAAGAAGGAACGGAGCCTGCCATTGCAGAAGGAAAGGGCCCCTATGGTGGTTCGGAGCCGGAAACCCAGGCGTTGATGGAACTGTGTGCAGAACATTATTTCCAGTGGATGTATTCCTTCCATAATTATGGTCATTGTATCTTCTGGCAGGACACATATAACGGTGTGATTGACGGAGACGTTTATTTGGCTGAGGGTTTGGAAGAGGTATGTGGGTTCTATTTGCCTCCGGCCACGTCGGATCCGGCCGGATATGGTGGTGGTTTTGAAAACTGGTTCCGTGCAGAGTTTGGCCGTCCAGGCTTTTGTGTAGAATTGGGATTGCTGGACTATGAGCCGTCCATATTTATTTCAGATTTTGAAGAGGCGATTGTGTGGGAGAACACGAAATACGCCATGCTGATAGGAACAGAATAATTTTCAGATTTTGCCCGGGATAGTTGCACACCCGGGCAAAATGTGTTAGAATAGACTATATCTAAAATGAGATGTTGGGGGCAATAGTGTGAAAAACAAGTTTTTCACACCGCGTTTTGTGGCTTTCGCCACTGTGAACAGCGGCGAAAGCCACAATTCCGAATGAAAGGAGGCTTTCGCTAGGCGAAAGCTATGGAGATTATTATGGATGAGCAATGGATGGGTGAAGCCATTGAGTTGGCGCAGAAGGCGGCGGAGGCCGAGGATACCCCCATTGGCGCAGTGATTGTATATGAGGGTCGGGTGATCGGCCGTGGTTATAATAAGCGTAATGCATTAGGAAATTCTTTGGCCCATGCGGAGATTGAGGCAATAAATGAGGCAGCAGGAGTCATTGGTGACTGGCGCTTAGAGGAGACAACGATGTATGTCACATTGGAGCCCTGTCCCATGTGCGCCGGGGCCATTGTCCAGTCCAGGATGACTAAGGTGGTGATTGGCGCCATGAATCCCAAGGCAGGGTGTGCCGTTTCCGTGGTGAACCTACTGCAGCACGATGGTTTTAATCATCGGGCTGAGGTGGTTAGCGGCGTGCGTCAGGAAGAATGTGCCAATTTGATGAAAACATTTTTTGCAAAACTGCGGGAGCGGGATAAGGCAGCAAAACAAGGAGGGGCGGAGCATGGAGAAGAGCAAAGTACTGGCAGCAATTGATGTGGGTTCTGCCTCCATTCGCATGAAGATCATTCAGGTGGTGGAGAACGGTGAGACACAGGTACTGGAAAATGTGGTGCGATCCGTTGCCATTGGTCGGGATACCTTTTCAAAGGGGCGTATTTCTCCTGAGATGGTGGAAGAAGTATGTCAGGTTTTGCTGGGCTTTCAGAAGATTCTTCGGGAGTACAAAGTTCGGCTGAAACGGGTGGTGGCCACTTCGGCCATGCGTGAGGCAGCCAATCGGGATTATGTTTTGGAGCAGATCCGGGTGCGGACCGGTTTTTCCATTGAGATTTTGGCCCGTTCGGAGGAGCGGTATTTGACCAGACAGGCGGCTTTTGCAGCGGTACCGGATTTTCGTAAACGCGCCGCCAAGGGGCTATTGTATACCCATATTGGTTCCGGCAGTGCTCAGATTGCAGCTTACCATCAGGAGGGGCTTACCTTTAGCCAGAGCACACAGATGGGTGCCCTGCGTATCCGTCAGATGCTTTCTTCCATCGAAGAGCAGACCTTGCGGTTCCCCCAGGTGATGGAAGAATTTATGATCAGCAATACGGACTTTATCCTGAAAGAAGAAAATAAAGAACAATATGAGCATTTTATGATCAGCGGCGGTGTTTGTGCCAACCTGTATCAGTTGTGCAAAGGAAAAGAACCGGAGAAAGAATATGCACTGGTAAGTGCGGAGCAATTTGAGGAGGTATACCGCAAGGTATTGTCCATGTCTTCAAAAGATATCGCCGAGAAATATGATCTGGATCCGGAGCGGGCGGAGCTGATTGTTCCCAGCCTCTTGATTGTGCATACATTTTGCGGTATCACTAAGGCAAAAGAAATTCTGTTTTCCTTTGCCGGGCTGTCGGATGGCGTACTGTGGGAGTTGGCAGGGACACAGCTGCAGCGGGTGCAGTCCTTTGAGGACGTATTGTCCTATACTCGTACTATGGCAGATATGTTTCGCTGCGATATGGAACACGCCAAGCAGGTGAATGAATATGCCATGATGCTGTTTGATGCGCTGGGTAAGGCCCATGATTTGACTCCAAGACATCGTTTGATGCTGCAGATTGGTGTGCTTTTGCATGATTCCGGCAAGTTCTTAGGGGTGAATGATCACGCGGCACATTCAGCTACCATCGTTCGTTCCGCTGAGTTTACGGGAATCACCGGCGAAGAGCAGAATATGATTGCAATGATGGTTCGATTCCATGAAAGCAGTGAGTTGGCGGTGGAGGATCTGGAGTTTGCTCAATTGGGCCGTAAGAATCGTTTGGCCCTGGCCAAGCTGACGGGTATTTTGCGATTGGCCAACGCCATGGACTATAGCCATCGCCGTAAGCTGAAAAATGTAAAAGTCAGCATTCATAATGGCCGATTGGTGATTTCTGCGGCAGCATCCCAGAATGCCACTTTGGAAAACTGGAAGATGCAGAGTTTTGTAGATGATATTCAGGACGTATTTGGACTGCGTCTGGAATTTGGTATAAAGAGGGGGCACTGAGAACATGGCAGTCAATTCTTTTAGAGAACCTCAGTATTTTATCAGCCGAGAGTTATCTTGGCTGGAGTTTAACCAACGGGTGTTGGATGAGGCCAGAGACCCGAAGAATCCCTTAATGGAGCGGGCCAAGTTTTTGGCCATCACGCTGTCCAATCTGGATGAGTTCTTCATGGTGCGTGTGGCGGGCATTAAGGATCAAATCCAGGCGGAATATGATAAGCCGGACCCGGCAGGACTGACGCCCAAGCAGCAGAAAAAGCGCATTGGTGAACGGGCCCATATTATGATGGAAGAGGTTTATAATATTTATAACCGTATTCTGATTCCCCAGCTGAAAAAAGAAGGCTTTCATCTGGTGGGGGCTGAGGACTTAACCCCCGAGGATCATGAGTATCTGCAGGAGCTGTTCGAAACGGAACTGTATCCTGTGCTGACCCCCATGGCGGTGGATCCGTCAAGACCCTTCCCATTGATCTTAAATAAGAGCCTGAATATTGCTCTGTTTGTGGAAGATGCCAATGGAGAGGAACCCCATTTTGCCACGGTGCAGGTACCGGGCGTGCTGCCGCGGCTGGTCAGCTTGCCGGAAGGCTCTTATATCCTGCTGGAGGATGTACTGAAGCTGTTCTTAGGTCAGTTATTCCCCAATCAGAAGATTTTGAGCAGTGCCTGTTATCGTATCACCCGCAGCGGTGACCTGAATTTCCAGGAGGAGGATGCCCACGACCTGTTAAAGGAGATCGAAAAGTCTCTGAAACAGCGTAAGCGTGGCCAGGCCGTGCGGCTGGAGATGGGCAAGGATGCGGATGAAGCGCTGGTACGCTACTTAATGAAGGCCTTGGAGATTCGGGAACGGGATCTGTTCCTGCATGATGGCCCCATGGATGTGAGCTTTATTTCTAAGGTGGGTAAGGTACTGCCCTTGGGACATTTGCAGAAGGAAGATATTGTTCCTCAGACACCGATGGATCTGTTGGGTGTGACGGATTTGTTTGCGGCCATTCGTGAACATGATATTCTGATGCATCACCCCTATGAGACCTTCCAGCCGGTGGTGAGCTTTATGCAGCAGGCAGCGGAAGACCCCAATGTTTTGGCGATCAAGCAGACGCTTTACCGTGTCAGCGGCAATTCTCCCATTGTTCATGCCCTGGAGAAAGCCGCAGAAAACGGCAAACAGGTGACGGTTCTGGTGGAGGTAAAGGCCCGCTTTGATGAAGAAAACAATATTCAGTGGGCAAAGAAGCTGGAACAGGCTGGTTGTCATGTTATTTATGGTCTGGTGGGCTTAAAAACCCATTGTAAGGTGACCATTGTGGTACGCCGGGACGAAGACCGCATTCGCCGGTATGTTCATATGAGTACCGGTAACTATAATGATGTAACGGCCCGTTTGTACACAGATATCGGCTATTTTACCGCCAAGGAGCCTTTTGGAGCGGATGCATCTGCATTGTTTAACTCTTTAACCGGTTATGGTGACCCACCCGCATTCCGCAAGGTGGCGGCGGCACCCTTGGGACTGCGTAAAAAGTTTAATGCCCTGATTGAACGGGAGATGGAGCATGCTAAGGCCGGCCGAGAGGCCAGGATTATCGCCAAGATGAACTCTTTGCTGGATCCGGGCATCATTGAGAAGCTTTACGAAGCCTCCAGCGCAGGGGTTAAGATTGACCTGATTGTTCGTGGTATCTGTGCCCTGCGGCCGGGAATCCCGGGGGTATCCGAGAACATTCGGGTGCGCAGTATTGTGGGCTGGCTTCTGGAACACAGCCGTATCTTTTACTTCTATAACGATGGTCATGAGGAGTATTATCTGGCCAGTGCGGACTGGATGAGCCGAAATCTGGATCGTCGAGTGGAGCTTTTGTTCCCCATTGAGGATGAGCGATTGATGCAGCGCATCGGCGACATGCTTCAGGTATTCCTGAACGACACCCAGAAGGCAAAGGTTATGGATCGGGACGGCAATTATGTAAAAGTAGACGGCCGCGGTAAGCAGGCCCTGAACTGCCAGGAATTCTTCTATGGCGAAGCAATTGCAGCGGTTCAAAATTATGATGATGGAAAAATCCACAAGACATTTCAGCCTCTATCCGCCCCGGAAGAGGTAGAATATAAAAAACAGGAGGAATAAGCAATGGCTATTCAACAGTTATCCGTATTTGTAGAAAATTCACCGGGAAGTCTGGTATCGATTCTGAAGGTGATTGCAGACGCCCACATTGATCTGAACGGTTTGTCCGTGGCAGATACCACCGAGTATGGTGTGCTGCGTATGATTTTGTCCGACCCCGCTAAGGGTGAGGAAGTCCTGCAGGAGGCCGGATTTATTGTAAAGGCCACCGATGTTCTGGCCATCGATGTACATGATACCCCCGGCGGGCTGCTGCATACTGTAGAAATGCTTTCTGAAAATGGTATCAATGTGGAGTATATGTATGCATTCGGCACCAAGCTGGATCAGCATGCCATGATTATTTTCAGAACTTCTGACAATCGCAAGGCTGAGGAGGCACTGCGTGCCGGCGGAGCTCAGGTTTTGAATTCTGCCGACGTACAGGAAAGGCTTCATTCCTGATGGAAGAGAAGAAAAAAGAACAGCCGGAGAAGAAGGCAAAAACCTTCCGATGGCTGTTTAGTATCATCGGAGAGGTTCTGCTGATTGTTCCTATTGTTGCTATATTGCTGATTATGGGAGGATTGTTTCGGTGATGTCACATAGGATAAGTCAATCTCAGTGGGAATCCATGATTTTGTATATGAGAATGGTTCTGGACGGCTACAAGGGACGTTTTTCCTTTCGCAGCCGTCAGACCCATACCCTGCGGGTGACTCAGTGGGCCCAGCGTATCTGGAATGAAAACGGCGAAGGAGCGGACCGGGAGGTTTTGCTGGCTGCGG
>JAFUJY010000319.1 GCA_017467985.1 Bacillota bacterium | reverse complement strand
GGAAGTGGCTGCCATGCTGGGTATCCCCCATTATGTGATTGATTTTAGCCGGGAGTTCCGTCACTATGTGATGGATTATTTTGCCCAAAGTTACAGTCAGGGACGGACCCCCAACCCCTGCATTGCCTGCAACCGGTATGTGAAATGGGAGTCTTTGTTGAATTATGCAGAAAAGCTGGGGGCAGAACTGGTAGCCACGGGCCACTATACTCGGATCATGCAGTTGGAAAACGGTCGCTATACCCTGCAGCGAACCACCGGCGGCAAGGATCAGACCTATGTATTATATGGTCTGAGTCAGGATCAGCTGAGACGTACCCGCATGCCTTTATATAACTATACCAAGGATCAGATTCGGGAAATTGCCCGCGGTATTGGTCTGAATGTGGCGGACAAGCCGGATTCCCAGGAGATCTGTTTTATTCCGGATCAGGATTATGCCGGCTGGCTGGCACGACACACCGGTGCGACCATGCCCGAAGGAAACTTTGTGAACCTGGAAGGTAAAGTGCTGGGACGCCATAAGGGGCTGTGGCATTATACCATCGGCCAGCGTAAAGGCCTGGGCATTGCTTTAGGGCAGCCCGCCTTTGTGGTGGAGCTGCGTCCCCAGACTAACGAGGTGGTACTGGGCACCAATGAGGATGTATTTGCCAGAGAAATGCTGGTAGAGGATATCAATTATGTGGCAGTGGCTGAAGGAGAAGGGCCGGTACGCCTGGATGCTCAGATCCGCTATGCCCATCGACCGGCGCCGGGAACATTAAATGGGAATATTTTTACCTTTGATGAGCCCCAGCGGGCCATCACTCCGGGTCAGGGCGCAGTGTTCTATCGAGACAATTATATTTACGCAGGAGGCGTTGTCCGCAATGTGCTGGGAAAGTAAACTGACCGACTGGTACGAGGAGGGGCACCGGGACCTCCCCTGGCGGCGTACCAGGGATCCGTATAAGATATGGGTGTCGGAGATCATGCTGCAGCAGACCCGGGTGGAAGCGGTGATCGGCTATTATCATCGGTTCATGGAGGCTTTCCCCACAGTGGAAGCCCTGGCATCTGCGCCCATAGACACCGTACTAAAATACTGGGAGGGCTTGGGCTATTATTCCCGCGCCCGCAACCTCCACAAGGCCGCAGGGCAAATTGTGGAGATGGGCGGTTTTCCCGCAACCTATGAAGGGATCCGGGCTCTCGCTGGCATTGGCGACTACACCGCCGGAGCCATCTGGAGTATTGCCTTTAATCAGCCGGCTGCCGCAGTGGACGGCAATGTGCTGCGGGTGATCAGCCGTCTGTATGTCCTGGACGGGGACATTATGGAAGAGAAAAATCGTCGTACCATTGCTGATATTGTGCTGGCACATGTGCCGGAGGGCAAGGCGAATACTTATACCCAAAGTCTGATGGAGCTGGGAGCCACGGTTTGTATCCCGAAAAATCCCCGTTGTGAGAAGTGTCCCTTGATGGAGGCCTGCCAGGCCTATGCCCAAGGACGGACCTCTGAATTACCCATCAAAAAGAAAAAGGACAAACAGAAGGTGGTTGATCGTTATATCGGTATTATTGAGCGACGCAACCCCCATACCGGCAATCGCGAGGTGCTGATGCACCGACGTCCTCCCAAAGGACTTTTGCAGGGGCTGTGGGAGTACCCCGGCGTGGAGAATGACAATATAAAGGAAGGTTTTGCTGCAGAATTCGGTTTGGAGGTGGAGGCAAAGGGCCATCTGCTGGACTGCGAACACATTTTTACTCACCGCCACTGGAAAATGCAGGTGTATGAGGTGCAGTTAACTGGCAGTGTACCGGAAAATGATGAGTGGTGCTGGGCCAGTGTGGATAAACAGGCCGAGCTCATGATCCCCACCGCCTTTCGGAAAATTCAGGAGTATCTGGCAGAGCCAGAGCAGCTGCGGCTGGTGTAAAAGCTTATAGGCAATGCAGCCATTATAAAACCGTAGGACAAATTGCAATAATTTAGGCGAAAAAGGGTTAAAACATTGCAATCTGTCCTACGGTTTTGTGTTGTACCGCAATTTGCATCTTGCAATTCCCGTTGTTTTCGTATATAATACACTCAAACTCATACAGGAGGAATAATAATATGCAGACAAAACATGCAGTTCCCCGCGGTGAATATCCCCGCCCGCAAATGGTTCGTGAAAATTGGATGTGCCTGAACGGTACCTGGGATTTTTGTATTGATAACGGTCTTTCCGGTGAAGAAAGAGGATTTGCCAAGATGGATGCCTTCGATGGCAAGATTATCGTACCTTTCTGTCCGGAAAGCAAGCTGTCCGGCGTGGCTCACACCGACTTTATGTATGGCGTGTGGTATACCCGCAGTGTGAACATTCCGGTCCAGTGGCTGGGCGGCAGACGCACCATCCTTCATATCGGTGCCTGCGACTACATCACCAAAGTATTTGTAAACGGCGAAGAGGTGGGCAGCCATCGCGGCGGCTATAGTTCTTTCGCTTTCGAGATCACCAAGTTCCTGCAGGAGGGCGAGAACCGGATCACCATTTTTGCCCAGGACGACACCCGCAGTGACAGTATTCCTTCGGGTAAGCAGTGCTCGGATTATTACTCCCACGGCTGCTCCTATACCCGCACCACCGGCATTTGGCAGACTGTTTGGCTGGAAAATGTGCCCGCATCATACATTGAGACCATCAAGATGACACCTGACGTGGCCGCCGGCGAGCTGATGATCGAGCTGACCACCAGCCAGGCCCAGGGCAAAACCGTCAAAGTCCAGGCCTCTTTTAACGGTAAAGTTGTGGGCGAAACCCAGCGTAAGATCGCCTGGAACAGCGCTAATTTTGCCCTGAAGCTGGACGAGCTGTATCTGTGGGATATTGAGAATCCCCAGCTGTACGACATCGTCTTTACCATGGACGAGGATAAAGTAGAAAGCTACTTTGGTATGCGTGAAGTGGTACTGAAGGACAACAAGACCTACTTGAATGGCAAGTGCGTGTTCCAGCGTTTGATTCTGGATCAGGGTTTTTATCCCGATGGCATCTACACCGCGCCCACGGATGAAGAACTGATCAACGACATCAAACGCAGCCAGGCGCTGGGCTATAATGGTGCCCGCCTGCATGAAAAAGTATTTGAAGCTCGTTTTCTGTATCACTGTGACCGTCTGGGTTATATTGTTTGGGGTGAGTATCCCAACTGGGGCCTGGATGTGAGCAAGGAAAGCTGCTACAAGGCCATGCTGCCCGAGTGGCTGGAAATCATTAAGCGGGATTACAATCATCCGGCGCTGATCGGTTGGTGCCCGCTGAACGAAACCCAGGTGGATATCGATCCGGAGTTCGTTCGTTACTTGTATAATGTAACCAAGACTTATGATCCCACGAGACAGTTTATCGATAACTCCGGCTGGTATCATATTGATGGTTGCTACGATATGCTGGACGTACATGATTACTGCGGCGTTCCGGAGGAATTCAAGGCAACATATCTGCCGCTGATTGAGGGCAAGCCTGCAAAATATCGCAAGTCCTGGACGAAAGGCGTAGCAACCGATGCAGAATCTGCCGATATCTGCTTCGTCAGCGAATTCGGCGGCGCCCGCTGGGTGGTGGATGACACCTCCGGCAATAACTGGGGCTATGGTGCTCAGGTGAAAAATGTGGAGGAGTTCCTTGCCCGTTACAAGGGTGTGGTGGACGCACTGCTGGATAATCCCAAGATTTCAGCTTTCTGTTATACTCAGCTCACCGACGTGGAGCAGGAGCAGAACGGTCTGTATACATATGACCGCCGCTGCAAATTTGATGCAGAGACGATCAAAGCCATCACTTCCCGCAAAGCAGCCTGTGAAGAATAATTTCCAAAAGGACACGAAAAAATCGTGTCCTTTTTTTGGAGATTTTTTGCTGCCTCCCGTTATATATAATGTAAGAAATACATTACATCACAGGAGGTAAGAAATATGTTTGAGAATGGTACATTTGAGATAATGAATGATGAGGGCAGCATCGTACAGTGCGACGTGCTTTTCACTTTTGATAGTGATGAGACCAAAAAGAGTTATGTAGTCTTTACTGACAATTCCCTGGACGAAGACGGTGGCGTTAAGGTATTTGCCAACACTTATGAGCCGGGCAACCCCAATGGCCGACTGGGTCCCATTGAGACCGATAGAGAGTGGGATTCTATCGAGGTAATTCTGGAGACATTGCAGGAGTCCGTTCGTCAGAAGATGGACTGGAGTGATTTTGAGGAATAAGAAAAAGTGAATATGGGAGGTTAAGAAGATATCGATCATGCCAGAAGATTCAATTTATGTAAAAAGAAGGGACGGAAGTATGATGGAATGTAAAGTACTGATGACCTTCGATCGAGAGGAAACAGGCAAGAGTTACATTGTGTATGCGGCGCGAGATAAGGAGGGGAGACCGATGATCATGGCAAACTATTATGATACCGAAAATCGGTTAATGAATATCGAAACCGCAGAAGAATGGGAGGTGATCGACCAATTCTTAAAACAATTGCTTTTCGAAAGGAGTATGAAAAATGGCTAAGATGATTAGTGTTAATGGCCAAGAGTATAAACTCGTCCACTCTTTTGAACACGAAGCATTTAAGAAGGTGTATGTGCTATTTACGGATGGAAGCACCAATGAATATGGGTATCTGCGGGTATTTGCCAATTGGTATACGCCCGGAGAAGAGCCACCTGTCTTAAAAGCATTGGAAACGGAGGAGGAATGGGAGATGATCAACGACATGATGGAGAATCTGATCGTTGTGGATGAATAAGGGTCAGCCGCCGCAAAAAGGATATTTGTGGCGGCTGATTGTGTAAATGCGTCAAATTATTCACTTAGTTCATTCACCGGAGGCTGACAGCTGTGCCCCTGGCAAACATAATAAGTGGTTTTGTTGTTGAGCAACGGATACTCCTGAGTGGGCTGGTGCAAAAGGGTTATGATTGCATCAGATGGCAGAGTAGGATTATCGGCAGGATCTGCCAAAACGATGGTGATTTTTCGAGGAGGCTCATAATATTCCAATAGTGAGAGCAAAAACATGGCGTGTCCCGACAGCTGATCACCCGCTTCGCCCGCGAGAAAATCCAGCTGGGCGGCTGCCTTGGGATGTGATAATCGCACCAGGTTCCAGGCCATGAGAGAATTGCCGCTGGGAATGGCCCCGTCATAGGTTTCTTTCACACGCAGGATCAGGGACTCACTGTTTTGGCTGGTCATATAAAACCCGCCATTACCAGCCCCAAAGGAATCAAAGACATATTCACACAAATCCTTTGCTCGGGTCAGATATCTTTCTTCTAACGTGGCATCATATAGTGCCAGCTGGGCAAAAATATAGCCGGAGTAATCATCCAGAAAGCCGGGTACGCCCCGCTTTGCAGCCCGAAAACTAACAAAAAGAGTATTGTCTTGAAGCAGATTGTTTTGAATAAAATGATCTGCTTTTTTTGCGGTTTCAAGATATACAGGATCAGAGGTGACACGGTACAGCCGGCACATGGCAGCGATCATCAGACTATTCCAGGAGGTTAGAATTTTATCATCCAGATGCAGATGATACCGATTTTTGCGATATGCAGCCACCTGGGGCAGCAGAAAATCAAAGGTTTTATCCAGTGGGTCGCTGCGGAGGAGATGGGGAATGTTTTTATCCTTTTTGGTAATGCCAAAATGTTGATTAAATGCCCGGCCCATCTTGTCCCCTAGTAGGTCTGTCACTTCCTCCGGTGTAAATAGATAGTATTTGCCTTCTTCACCGTCGCTGTCCGCATCCTGGGCGCTGTAGAAGCCCCCCTCCGGGGAAGTCATTTCCCGCAGAATATAATGGGCGGTCTTCTGGGCGATCTCCAGGTAAAGGTTGTTGTGGGTGATGGTGTAGGCCTTGCAATAGGCCAGGATCAATAGGGCATTGTCGTAAAGCATTTTTTCAAAATGGGGCACGAGAAAGTATTTGTCCGTGGAATAACGGCAAAATCCAAAGCCGATATGATCAAACAGGCCGCCACGGTACATCTGCAGCAGGGTCTTTTCCACAATATTCAGGCATTCCTTGTCATGGTACCGCTCATAATATGCCAGCAAAAATAACAGGTTATGGGGCGTGGGAAACTTGGGTGCCATACCGAAACCGCCGTTTTCACGGTCAAAATAACGCTTGAACATTTTATGCCCTCATCTATCAGCTGGTGGCTGGCATGGCCGGAAGTAGGGGATTGATCCAGATGGGTCAGAATTTCCTCTGCCTGCTGCAGCAGCTGTGATCGATTCGTCTCCCAGGCTTCCTGAATAAGAATGAGGAGCTGGCGCAGCCCCAGCATGGGTCCACGGGTATCCTTGGGAAAATAAGTCCCGGCAAAAAAGGGCTTTTGATCCGCCGTCATAAAGATGCTGGTGGGCCAGCCGCCGCTGCCGGTGAAGGCCTGACAGACGGACATATAAATACTGTCGACGTCCGGTCGTTCTTCCAGATCCACTTTGATGGAAATAAAGTGCTGGTTCAACAGGTCGGCGATTTCCTTATCTTCAAAGCTTTCATGGGCCATCACATGACACCAGTGACAGGTGCTGTAGCCAATGCTCAGAAAAATGGGTTTATCTTCTTTTTTTGCGCGTTGAAAAGCCTCCTGGCACCAGGGATACCATTGTACCGGATTGTCCTTGTGCTGGAGCAGATAAGGGCTGGTTTCAAATTGTAATTGATTTGCCATTATACTTCACCTCGTTTTGTCGTCGGTGGCAGGGTTATCAATGAGCTTGCCCTCTCGGGTAAAGCGGGAGCCGTGACAGGGGCAGTCCCAGGAATGTTCCTGGGGATTGTATTTAAGAGCGCAGCCCAAATGGGGACAGCGGGGGACGGTGGGGGTCAGCAGCCCCACCGTGGATTCAAATATATTCACAAAAAGCTGGGGACGCAGGATCGTGCGAGAGGGTGAAAAGACCCAAGCATGGGGGTTATCACGACCTAGAATTTGATCGGTTAAAATGGTAGCAGCGGCCATGGCGGAGGTCATGCCCCACTTATTATAGCCAGTGGCCACGTAAAGATTGGGAGTACGGCTGGAATATTGGCCGATATAGGGTATGCCGTCCAGAGACATACAATCCTGGGTAGCCCAGCGGGATACTTCTTGGGCCTGGGGATAATGCTGCCGGGCAAAATCTGCCAGCTCCTGCCAGTTACCCCCCTTTTTACCGGTACGGTGAGCACCGCCGCCCAACAGCAGCAGGTCGCCATAATTACGGAAGGAGAGCCCCTTTTTGTTTTCATCAATATACATACCATCCACGTTGGGGGCGTTTTTTAGTGCCAGTACATAGGAGCGGTGCTGGTAGAGTTTCAGAAAATAACTGCCATGCTTGTTAAGCATGGGGAAGTGGGTGGTGATGATGGTTTTATCCGCCCGGATGGTGCCATGATTTGTTACAACCCCATCGGGTATAAATTCCAGAACCTTGGTATGCTCACAGATTCGCAGATCCTTCGCCAAGGCAAAAAGGAATTTCAGCGGATGGAACTGAGCCTGATGCTTGACCCGTACAGCGCCTGCTGCCTGAAAGGGGAGGGGCAAATGGTCGGCAAAATCAGCAGAGAAGCCAAGTTTGTGCAGAGCCTCCAGTTCGTACTCGATTTTCTCCCGGTCGTTCAAGGAATAAGTGACTGCGTCTAGCTGTTCATAGTCGCAATCCACGGACTGGCAGAACTTATGATATTGATGTAAAGCCATCTGGTTGGCCTGTAGATAGCTTTCAGCTCCTTCATAGCCATGACTGCGAATCAGCTTATCATAAAGCAAACCGTGGAGAATGGTAATTTTAGCAGTGGTATTTTTGGTTATACCACTGCAGATTTCATCAGCTTCTACCAGTATATAATCCACTCCCGTTTGCTGCAGCATATAGGCACATAAGATTCCGGTGATACCGCCGCCTACAATCAGGACATGGGTTTTTGAGGGAAGTGTATGGGAAAACTGCGGCCGTTCAAAGGAGTTTAGCCATAATGAGTCCATAAAAATATCGCCTCCATAGTGCTAGTATGGAGACGATAGCAATTATTTATACTCACAATCCTTGACATATTTCTCGTAGGCTTCATCCGTTACGCCGCCGTTTTTGATAATGGAGGAGTACAGCTTGCCGCTGTTTTTCACAGTGCGCTCCTGGGTCTGATAGTCCACAT
>JAFUJY010000318.1 GCA_017467985.1 Bacillota bacterium | reverse complement strand
TGAACCTTAGTAGGACTACAGTCTATAAATGGTGGGATTCTCATTAAACCCATTCAACTCAACCGTTGACAAACCTTTCAACCAAAAGTAGAATGGGTTTAATAGAGAAAAATGGAGGGTTTTATATGGAAAGACCGGGCGAACTGATGACAATTAAAGCCTTTGCTGAGGCTGCAGGACGGAGCCAGCAGGCGATCTACAAGCAGATCGGCACCAGACTGGCTTCTTATGTCCATGAAAAGGACGGTCAGAAGTACATAGAGCGGCGAGCGCTGGAGGAAGTGTTCAAAATTGGGGAAGTTCAACCTATTCAACCTCAAAAAACGGTAAAATCACCAGAGGAGAACAACGTTGAACAACGGTTGTATGCTACGCTGCAGGCGACGATAGACCTCCTGCAGGAGCAACTCCGGGTGAAGGATCAGCAGATCGAAACCAAGGACAAGCAGATTGCGGCGCAGCAGGAACAGCTTACTCAGCTCACTGCAGCACTGGAGCATACAACAACCAGCCTACAGGCGGCCCAGGCACTCCATGCCGGCACGATGCAGCAACTGGGAGCTGCGGAGCAGGAGAGTGTCCAGGAAGAATTTTCAGATTCCGTGCCGGCACCGGAACCGGCGCAGGAAGAGCCTTCAGAACGGCGCAGATGGCGATGGCCATGGCAGAGATAAAGGAAATTTTGTAAATAATGAAAAGGCTTAAATGGACAAAATAAATAAAAAATATTGAAAAGCAAAGCGAAATGTTGTATAATAACCACAGGGCAAGAAAATGCAAGTGTGAACATTGTCTAATTTTTAATAAGGAGGAATTTGTGTGATGAAGTACAAATCTGTGCGGAAAATGATTTCGGTGTGTCTTGTTGTTCTTTTTAGTATGACTTTTGCTTGCCCTGTATTTGCAGTGTCAGAAGAGCATGACGTAGTTGAAGTTGTTAGCGGCTCTCTTGTTCCGGTGGGTGATGGTCAATATATTTCTGTGGATTCTATTGTGGATGTTAATTGCTCAGGTTCTGCCGGTGGTTTAATTGTTCAAGAAATGCCCTCTTCTTATCAGCCGGTATACGAAATTAATAACGTTGAGACGGTAATTTACTCGGATGGAGCTTATGAAACTTCTTGCGATATAACAGCAGGTTTGTATGACCCCAATGCAGCGGTTCCTTACGATTCACAGAGTAAAAGTGAGAGTGAATCAGCTATCTCTGGAACACTAAAGCTTACGTATTATCTTGGAAGTAATAATGAGGAAATTAAAATTACAAAGGTGTCTGGATCGTGGTCACAGACGTATACAAATACAGGTATTGATATACAAGATATGGAAGTAGAGGTCATGGATGGAACTGCATGGGGAATGAATCATGAGGTTTATTATCCTGAAGACCGTGTATTTTCTTTTAATACAGGCTGGGATTATGTCTTGCTATATCCAAATATTGCTGATGCAGGAACTGGCCCTCGGGCTTTTAGTGACTGTGAGTGGAGAATCACTGGAATGGGTACGAATTGGTATGCGTTTAATATAACACTGTATTTGGATATCATCAGTTCTCCATATGCATGATGAGAGAGCGAAAAATAAAAATCCCCCAGAAGGGGGATTTTTATTTTTTTGTTAGATTATGAAAGCTAAAGCCAATTAGCAAACCAAGAAAAATCTCGAAGTGCGAGGACAATAGGTATGCCGTTAGCTGTGGGGAAAAGTTAACTAGAGGAATGAGTAATACTAATAAAGAGGTTATTATCAAAATAGTCCAAAAATGAGAGCCATGTATACATGTATCAGAAGAATCGTGTAGAAGTATATAAATGATGATTCCATATAATGCGGATCTGATAAAATAAGCAATGGATGGATTAGTAGAAATCAGGGACGACCTATCAAGAGACAGGATATAGAGGCTTATGCTAGTAAGAAAGTAGAGCGTGGTAGCTAAAATAATTTTTCTTTTCACAGGAAAACACTCCTTTCAGACTATATATTGTGGGGCCACTAAAATCAAAAAATGCAAGATTGTTTTTAGTTCCAGGATATTTGTAGCTGTCGCCGATTGTCGGCGCAGTCTCTCAGGTAAAGATTGATCAAGGTCTGATAGGGGATGCCCTTGGCTTCAGCCAGGGACTTGAAGTAGTCAATGGTGCTGCCATCGATGTTGATGGTGATCTGCTTCTTCAGCCGGCTCGCATAGGGGTTTTTTCTTGGATTCAATTCGCTGATGTTGTATTCATCTCTCATAATATCACCTCAAATTCCATCAAGATAAGCATGTTGCTCGGTTTTGGTTGCCTGCCTTGCCGAGATAATACGGATGCGGTTTTCTTGGTCACGATAGCAGTGGCTCACAATGCAAATTTTTTCCGATTTGATCGATCCGATAATCAGGAAGCGTTCTTCCTCGATGGAGTGATCCGGATCGTCAAACAGGATAGCGAATTCGTCGTAAAAGACCTCCTTTGCTGTCTCGAAAGATAAGCCATGCTTCTTTTTGTTGATCTCGTTCTTATTGGGGTCCCATTCAAATTTTAGTGTGTCCATAATTATATTATACATACAAGCTAATTATTGTCAAGGGGATGGGAGCGGGATCGCAGAACCCTCTTGATTTTTTCCATAGGTTATGGTATAGTAAGGGTGGCCAAAGGCGATGACGGCCATCCACTGGAACAAAAGCGAGCACCCCAGGAGTTGCAGCTCCTGGGGTGTTCTTGTCATTTTAGCGGCTGACCAGGCCGTTTGGGTTGGGTGCTGCGTTATGTATCATCTCGATCCAACCACTTGCACAGGTAGTAGCTAACTACACTGGCCACTAAGGAGATGATAAAGGCGATGACATTCTCCAACTGGAACACCTCCTTCCTGCTGGAAAGAGTCGCAGCACTGGAGAT
>JAFUJY010000038.1 GCA_017467985.1 Bacillota bacterium | reverse complement strand
TTCGATTTTAAGTTTAATATACTTATTCGTAATGGAGATATCCATAATTTTACCTAACTTAGATATCTGTTCACTAATTTTATAAATTCTCTCTACCGATGAATCATAATTTGTTACCTTGATATTCTCTACGATATCATCACATTCTACATTAAATGCTCTCAACAACAGCTTTTGAGTATCCTTAACCATCGTTTTTCCTTTTGTTGCACTACCGTTTACGGTCCAACCATAATTGCCATTGCAAGCTTGATCTTTTTTTATACATTCCTTCTGCCGATTACGGACATCTGTTAAAGCATCCTTGTATAAGCTGGAATTTGCAAAATCATAATGCGGTTTATAAATCCCGTACTCCTGCATCTCAATATCTAAATGATATCCAACCAGTTCTTTTTGAGCTAACTTAATATTTTTTTCTATATTACTGGATTGCTCCGTAAGAGTCCCTATTTTTTTCTCTAAATTGAATATGCTATCACTCAATCCATTTTTCTTAACGTTCAGATTATCAATCTCTTTCTGTAAATTCTCAATTTCCCTATGTTCAGGTGTCAATAGCTCTTTTAATCTATCTACCTCTTGTTGCAACGCAATTTCCTTTTTACTTGGTCCAAATAATCCCATGATAAAGGCTCCTTTCATATCAATTATTAATTTCAACTGTAATATACCACATACAGTATATTACAAATCTGAAACTTTTTCAAGCACTTCCGCAAAAAACACACCCTCGTAGGAGATATAGAAAAAACATTTATCTGAAGCTCCATTAAGGAACTATTTCCTGACAGAAGCACGGATAAAATCCATCTTGAATTATAAGTTTTAAAGACGTTAAAAGTTGTTGCAAATCAATGCAACAACTTTTCTGTTCATATAAACTAACGCCATTTTTTAACATCTGATACCCAAGTCAGGTTGCACCTTATGCCAACACTACTCTCGAAAATTCAACATTTTTCTGCCAATTCCCCCATCGCTTCGCTGACAATCTGACCCTTTTTATCCATCATATACCAGCCATCGGCCTTTCGCACCTTCACCAGGCCATCGTGGAAATCCCCCACTTCCAGCCACTCTGCACCCAACGTCAGCTGCACCTGCCCTCGCTCATCCACAAATCGCTTTATGCCGCCATAGGTGGTGTAGGCCAAGCCATCGGAAAAATCTCGGCTTAACTGGAAAATGTCCTCTGCCAGCTCCTGGTATGTGGCATCCTCCACCGTCAAAAAGATATATGCCTCTTCCATAATTAATCCCACACTTCGATCATCTGTTCCAGATAATCCTGTTCCGGTGCCTCATACTCCCGCTCCGGCTTCTCAGCCACCTGGCTCAGGGCCTCCTTGGCCAGCTTCAGGCCCTTGTGACGGCGCAGCAGGGCCTCCATTCTGGGACCACCCTTTTCTTTCACCCATACAGCTCCCCACTCTGCCAGTTCCAGCATGGCCGCGCAGCCATACCAGGAGGTTGCGGTGACAGATGCACACGCCAAGGCGCCAGCAAAGATGAAACACAGCCATTTTTCTGCCACACCTGCCAGGATCATCAAGTATCCGGTGCCCACACCCACAGCTACAATGGCTGCAATCACTACCAACATACCCGCCAAAAAGATAATCGAGCGGACTGCTTCACTGGCCTGGGCTATATCCTGCTCAGATAAAATCTCGCCCACTTCCCGGTAGGCTTCAGACATCACGCCCACACTATAACCGGCCAGTTTGGCAAAATCATCGGTTTTACTCTCTGCGGTCTGATACAGGCTCACCGCCATCAGAAGCTTTTCCAAACCAGGCTGATTTTTCATCACCGGGGCAAAATCCTCCGCTGCAGATTCTAACAAGCTGCAAATGGAGTCATACACCATGGGAATACTGTATTCTTGCAGCATATTGGTCAGCTGGGTACCCACCGGCACCTGGGAGGTCACCATGTTATAGATTTCCTCTCCGTCCAGCTCTGCGTCGAACAAGATTCTTTCGATGGCCTGCTTCACCTGCAGTACACAGCCCGCCATTTCCTCCTCATCCATATCCTGGGTCAGGATTTTCTCTTTGACTTCGGCGATGGCATCCTCTACCCTGCGGGCCTGGAAAGTCTTCATGGTCTTTTCGCCGGCCTCAATACAGCCCTCTATCAGCTCCACATTCAGCTGGGGACAGAGTTCCCCCAGGAGCTCTGTCACTTCACAGCCGTCATTGATCCGATGGACCATTTCGTTGTAATATTCCACTACACTCTTTGCCATAATCATTACCATTGCTTATCGCTAGCGATAAGCATCCTTTCTTGCGGAATTGGGGCTGGTTTTGCGAAGCAAAATCGCCGCTGCTCACAGTGGCGAAAGCCACAAAACGCGGTGTGAAAAACTTGTTTTTCACACTAACACCTCAAAATCTTTGCCGTAATATACCCACACGTTCCATTCGTCGCTGTCCTGGACGATATGAATCAATACGTCCGCCTGCTCCTTGGACTCTTTGTTTCGGTCATCCCAGAATGTAAAGGGGACAGTTCTGCCCGGCTCATTATGCCGCAGCCAGATCACGCTGTTCTTGCTTTCATCATCCTGATACAGTACCTTTTCACCCACTTGATGCAAATTATACTTCCATTCCAGCAGTTCAATATAATCTGCCACCACCGGGGCAGCTTCTTCAGCATCATCCACCAGCCATTCCTCCCGGTAACAGGCCCCCTGCAGCTTGGCCTTAAATATTGGCTCATCATACATGGTACTAAAAACATCCTGGCGAATATTCTTTAACTTGGGCAGTGTCAAAGTAGGATGTTCCCGGCGGTAGTCCACCAGATAAATCTTGCCGTCCTTATAGGTCTTCATCAGGCCCGGCTTCAGGATATCCACTTCATCCCACTCATACTCTGCCAGCACTTCGCCCTTGGTATTGATAAAATACTGCTTGCCATCCAGCTCCACCGGCGCCATACCGTTGCAAAAGCTTTGAGCATTATCCCACCTAGGTTCCAGATGCACCTGTCCCCAGGTATTAATATACCCCATCTTCCAGCCATCGTCCACTGCCAGCAAGCCTTCGCTCTCAGGGAACATATCCCGCCAATGACGGTATCCCCAAACATCACCGATGTGGTTATAATAGCGCCATTCTCTGTCTTCTTCTGACTGACCTGCCGCACCCCAACGGTCTACTTCCAACTCCATGCAGCCCTCAAAGGGTAAGCGATCGCCCCGTTTGGTGACCAGACCGAACTCATCCCCTATCCAGTACTTGGCGTAGCCTTCCTTTGAAAAGTAACTCAAATCATCGTACATGCAGTCCACCACCAGGCGGCCTTTACGGTCTACTGCACCCCAAAGGCCTTCGTAGCTTTTCACCAGCATAATGCCATTGACAAATCCCCTGGCTTCGGCATAACCTGCAAAGAACATTAATTTCCCCTTGGCGTTCAGTACATCCCAGGGATGGTCTGCATCCACCTTGGCCAGAGCACAGCCATTAGAAAAATACCGCGCGGTCATGTACCGAGGCTTTACCACCACATTGCCCGCTGCATCTTTATATCCGTATTTCCCATCCTCTTTGAAGGGGTACAGCCCTTCCTGCTCTGCTGGAGCTGACACATACTCCCCGGCCATATTCATCATGCGGGTTTCACCGTCGTCGGTGAGCACTTCCACCAAACCATTTTCACAGATATGAGCAGTGAGCACATGGGGAAGGGGACCTGTGACTTTTGGGCCTGCGGCAGCCACATCCTCAAAACACAGATGACGGGTTGCCTCCCAGGCATCCTGCTCCACGGTCAAGTCCCAAATGCTGACTTCAAAAATCTTTTTATTCTTAGCCACCTTGGCAATATAATCCTTCAACTCCAGAGCCATGTCATACTTAGGCTCAATCCAGATTTTTCCTTCCTTATCAATATAGCCCCACAGACCTTGATGATTACGGACAGCAGCATAACCTTCCATGAAGGGCCGCCCCTCCGCCCAAGTTTCATCCAGCTCAAGTTCTACCCGGCCCTGTTTATTGATATAACACACATGACCATTCATTTGAACCATAGCCAAATCATCCGAAAAAGGCATGGCTAATACGGTGGGATTTTCAAAAATCACATCCCCAAAACGATTGGTATAATGACAGCCCTGATCGTCCACTGTCAGTTTGATGCCTTCATTATACAGTTCAAATTTCATCCTTACACCTCCATTTGATAACCAGGACCGTAATAGATCTGCACATAATGATCGCCGTCCTGATACTCCTGAATGTGCAGCAGCACGTCACAGTTTTGGACCTGTCCCTGATCGTAACTAAAACGCAGTCCCGCTTTTTCTGGACAGTGTTTGTTCTGCAGCCACATCAAGATCCCGCGGCCTTCCTCTTCATCATAGATCACCTGGGCCCCACTGTACTGCAGATGATATTCCTTTTCCAGCAGGCTCATATACTGGGCAAGGATCTTGCCAAAGCTTTCATCTTCACTCTTTACGCACTGTACCGGTACCGAACTCACTGCTCTCGGATCATCAGCTTCCACAACGCCACCGCTGATCTTGATCAGGTTGGGTAAATACTGCTGATTTCCACGGCGATAATCTACAATATAGGATTCGCCGCCCTTCTGTGCCAGTAACAATCCAGGCATATCTCCCACTCGTATATCTTCCCAACCGGGTTCCAGAACCACTTCGCCCTTTTTATTAATAAAAGATACGCACCAGTCCTGTATTACAGGGGCAATCCCTCCACAGAACTGACTGACATAGGTCCACTGGGGTTTGATAACTTCCCGGCCCCGAGTGTCCATATACCCCATCTTCTCTCCATCATATACCGGATACAAGTCTTCAGACTCGGCAAAAATATCCCTCCATTGGGGACGGGCCAACATCTTGCCCTCCTTGGATATGTACCCCCACAGCCCATCATCATCCTGCACCCCAAAACCAGAGGGACACACCATAATGGACCGCCACACATCGTCGATCACCAATTTGTCATCCTTGCGAATAACACCCATCCGCAGATATTGACCTTCTACCACCGCAAAACCATCCTGAGAAAATTCGCTCATTTCCTGCCAGTTCGGCTTTACTACAATATTGCCCTGACGATCCATTGCTCCACACAGATCATAATCTTCTTCACAAAACACTGCATAGCCGTTATGAACTGGCTGCAGATAGTCTTGTGTACCAACAATGCGGCCGCTTTTATCCACCAGGTAACATACACATGCGGCACGACCCTCATGAAAACCTTCTTCGCTATAATAATCGGTTTTGAACTTCCACTGTCCTTGACGATCGATAAATCCACAGGAAGTTCCCCAGAACTTGGGCACTTCCACTGCTGCCAGTCCTTCATGAAAGTCACCAGCACGCACATATTGGGGCTTGATCACCCATTGTCCGTTTCTATCCACATAACCGAACTTGCCATTGACCTGCTGTTTGCACAGCCCTTCTGAGAACACCATGGGCTCAGCCGCTCTTGGGGCCACCATCATGTTTCCCACCAAGTCTGTGCATCCCCACAGACCATTCTTGGCAACGCCAATGACCTCGTCTCCCTTTTTATAAGAGATCTGATCCCACTGGGGGGCTACAATGTAGTGCCCGTTCACGTCCATAACACCCTTTTTACCGGAAGTCATGGTCACCACTATACGTTCACCGATGATCTCGCCCTCGGTCACATCTTTTAACGGGCCAACGATCTTGACCTCGGGGATGGTGACCTCTTCCACCTTCAGCTTATAAGGAACGCTAAATAGATCTTCTTCTATGGTCCAGCCGTCCAGGTCGATCTGCATGGGCACGCCATCTTTTACCACATTGGCAATGCCATTTTCAAAATCATCCGCTTCATCCCACTCTGCTGTGACCGCCACTTCGCCATCAGAATCGATATAACCCCAGTACTGACCATCGTAAACGGCCGCCCGGCCATCATGAAACGAACGGCCTTTTTGCCACACTGCAGACAAGGCGATCGCCACGAATCCTTGAGAATCTATATAATGAACTGCACCATCAAAGTACACCATGGCCAATCCTTCAGAAAAAGGCAATGCGTCGGTGGAAGGATTTTCATACAGGACATCGCCCATTTTGTCAGTGTAACGAGCTCCTTGGTCCGTTACAGTTAACGTAATTCCTTCATTATAATACTCCATCACATCCACCTTCCTTTCTGTCTTTAGGCATATTCCAGGATCTCCTGAACACAGACCTGGGCCAGCTGTCCGCTCTTTCTGCGGCGCAGCCAGTTGTCAAGCTGGGGCAGCTTGTGCTCACGCAGCTGTTCTTCTAACTTCTGATACACGGTATACATCAAGGCTGTGCCACCGGCGGTGATCACCATGTCGCATATACCCATTACCATGGTAATACCATAGGTCAGCGCATTACTTTGGGCCACTTGGTCCAGTAGGATCAATGCACCATAACCTTCCATGGTTCCCCAGATCATGGCCAGCAATACCAATGCGATCAGGATCAAAACCACGCCTTCGATCACTTTGGCGATCAGTTCCTGATCTTCTTCCGTCAGGATCGGCTCCATCTGTTGGTACGCCTGGGTTCGAAGACCTACACAATAACCCACCAACTGGGGCAGCATCCCATTGGGCAGCAGTCCCTGCAAACCCACGTACATACTGGCAGCAGCCACAAGGGCGGCCTCTTCAGGCTCCTCATGCATCATTACCCGCTTCTGCACGCCATCATATTCATCGATCATATGAGCGATGGCTTCACCGGCGGCCATACGTCCCTGTTCCTCCACCAGACGTTCGATCTCTTCCCGGCTGGTACTGCGATGATGCCGCACGGTAAAGGATTCCAACTGCTCCTGGGCAGTTTCATAAAAGTTCAGGTCAAACTCTTTCATATGGGCGACGCCGTCTGCCATGCCCAGTTTGAGGGATTCCAAGTCCCGGCGAACTTCATTTAATCTCTTGCCCGGGCAATACTGGTAAAGAATATCATCCAGGGGCTGTCCCTGTTCCAACATAAACATCATGTCCTCGTATCTGCTAATCATCTCATCAACCTCTTTCTTTATGTTTTGTTGATGAAATTATAGCACGAAGCCACGCCCCTGTAAATCATGTCCGCAACTGCGGACATCAGCCCACGATGGCCTTACCGATGCCCGCATACAGCTTTTTATCGTAATCGTTATCCAGTTCCGGCCGCTCCGGAAGTCTGCGCCCCTTGACCAATGCATCAAAGGGGAACAGGTCCAGCTTGGAAACATTGCGGAACTTGTTCTCTCTGGCACTATACCAGGTCTTTACAATATGATTCATATTGGTCTCACCGGTGGACTTATAGGTGCCTGAACAAGCGCAGTCCACCACCATCTCCACATACACTTCTTTAGAATAGGGCATGGGTGTGTTGGTCAGCCACAACTTCAAATTGACCACTTCTCTCAGCAGCACTTCCAGGTCCGCACCGGTAAAAAACAACGCCCGATTGCCCATGCGCTGGCCGATCTTGGTCATGATCTCCCGGCCAACCAGCTTTTCCCGGATGGCCTGCTGCATCCCCTCATCAAACATCTGCTGATCCAGCCACTGGAGTTTGGAGTCCAAAATCCCACATAGGTCCGCAAAGTTGGGCATAAATACAAAGAATCGTTCGGACAGACGGCCCGGCCGCATCAGTTCCGGCGGCAGACCGGTCACATCGTTGGCACAGAAAAAGGCGAATACTTTGCCTTGATTCTCCTGCAGCCAGGTCAGGATCTGACTGATCATCAAACGGGTGGCCTCATGGGTATCCTTATTGTTCTGCAGTGCCTTATCCACCTCATCCACCAGCATGACACAGGGGGCCATGGATTCGATCCTGGACAAATACCGCTGCAGATTGGCACTGCTGCCGCCATATAGTGAAGACTGCACCTGCTGCAGCTGGAACTTGATCAGGGGCAGATTACCAAAGGCCTTAGCGGTCTTCTTGGCGATCATGGTTTTACCTGTACCGGGGATACCGGTCAGCATCACGCCGTTGGGCATCTTCACCCCACGCAACATGGCTTCCTCCGGATGCTCAAAGATCCGCTGCCGCTCCTGGATCCAGGCGTTAAAATCATCCATGCCTGCAGCTTCTTCCATTCCTGCGTATTCCACAAACTCTATGGCAGGGTCCTTTTCCATCAGGTTCTTCTTTTCCTGGGTGATCTCCTGGGCGGTGCGCTGACGACAAGCTTCTTTTTCTTTTGGCTGTAACGCATCCAGTTCATTACTGTAACCCAAGCTGCTGGTCTTTTCCATGACTGACAGGATCTGACGCCGACTCAGTCCTAAGAACTTGCGGGCCTCGGCCTCCAGCTCACGATCGTCAAGATCTCGTCTGGTCTTCAACTGACCCAGCATCACTTCTTTGATATCCTCCACATCCATGGAGCCCAGATTAAACAGCTCCACTTCATCATCAAATCCCAAGGGGATCTGTACATAGGGCGATGCGATCAGCAGCAGCGCATTCTTATAGATGGGCTGATCCAAAAATCGTTTGATCATGCCCAACTGGCTCTTTTCCAGCCCCCGCTCGTCCTGATACGCATGAAAATCCGTCAGCAAATACACCCTCACAAAGGGGGCTGCGGTCTCGGTAAATTCCCGGACACATTTTTTCTCTTCCAGAAAGGCATATCGCTGTCCCTTGGGCAGTTCCGGCTCCTCCGGGCAGATCAGTTCCCACAGGTAGGAAGAATAATCGATGGCGTCTTTGAGGATCTGCCGATTTTCACTGCGAAAATACAGGATCCGACGGCTGGGCATCTCACGGCCCTTTTCATTGATCGTCCTGGGAATATAGGACAAAATCGAGTCGATCTTATCAATCGTTGACATATTCATACCTCCAAACCTTGGGTGATCCCAGCGTACGGTATAACAGCTCCTGTCCGTACACAGCCAGTTCGCTCACTACAGACTCTGCCTGCACCAATTGCTTTTCTCCTTGGTATATTCCTTTTCCCATAATTTTACAAGGGCAATTTTGTTCATCCAACAACACGGTCTCGTCACTCATCATGAACTTCATGGCCTGCACACTTTCTTCTGCCAACAATCGGGGCATAAAACCAATGTATCCATCAGCTGCTTTTACCCCATACAAAGTCTCCCCGTGGAACAGACCTCGGATGATCTGTGTCCCCTGGATCCTCACTTGGATGGGCAGATAGCTGATGTTTTGGATCTGTACCAACTTGCCTTCTTTTCCATGGCCGCCGGGCAGCTCCAGGCTCTTGCCATCTGCGATCTCAATGATCCGTCCACTGGCCTTATATTGCTCCAGTTGTACATCCCACGCCTGCTGACCTACTGTTTGCAGACGCTCCTGCATGTATTGGAGCCCCGCCTCGGTGATCGGACAATGGGCCTGGATATGCAGCATCAAAAACAAATAGATCAAACGGACCTCTTCTGTTAAGATGACCTCATCTGCCAACAGCTTGTGGATGTTCTGTTCATTCTCCTGCCAAAACCCTGGCTGCAGTTCTGTGATCTGCTTCTGCAGCTGTGACTTTTCCGCAGGAATATCCAGCCGCTCTTCCAGGCAATCCAGTATCATCTGATCCACCGGTTCTGACTTTTTCAAATAGTTTTCCACAAAATCCACGTATCCCGCCGGGACTTGGTCGATATTCTTCATGATCTCCCGGATGGTAAAATTCTCCCGCAGATGGATACGGCTGCGTATAAATTTATTCTTTAATTCCATCGTCTTTGAACAGTCCTTCCAGGCCGCGCTGCGTAAACATGTGGTTTACCTCTGCCGGCTCATAAATCTTCTGTCGGATGCATTCTTTTACGATCGCATCCGTTATTTCATATATGTACAGTGTATCCTTGGCAAAGGCCATCAAGTAATAGGTCAGATTGATATCCAGCTGCAGCACCAGACACAGCCGCAGCAGATCATTGTGGGGCAACTTATCCTTGGTGCGAAAATCGCTCCACCGCTGACGCTTGATCCCCATTTTTTGATAGGCCTCCACCTCGGTCATCCCCAGCCTGGCAATATATTTGCAGGCCAGCATGTAGCAGGTCATGCCACTGGCCTGTTTTTCTTCCAGGGAACGGATAATATCCAATTGGTGATCTAGTTGGTCCATTTAGTTTCTCCAATCCTCTTCAATCGTCCCAGTACTGGCAGTTGCCACTTTGGTTAACTGGTATATCGTTTCACTGAAGAAACGCCCCGGCACCTCACCGTTCTCAATACAATCATCGTCCTTCAGTTTATCATATACTTCCTGCAGGTGTTCTTTTACTTTGCTGACTTGATAAAACTGAACTGTCTGTAATGTTGTATACTCATCTGGATCCAATCCCGCATACATTCCCTTAATATTCAGATGAGCACCCACATTCAGCTGTTCATTTTCCACATAGAAATAATACATCATACCACCATCCATAGCCGGCCCCCGACTCCAGCCACCATTTTGCATTTTTCCTGTGAGAGACATGCTATTGATCACCTTGCCTCCAAAACGCTCCAATTCCTTTAACGATTTCTCAGCATCTTCCACCAGATATACCGGACGTTCCAACTGCAGGATAGGTTGCTCAATCTCATAATCTTCCAGCTGTGTCTTCCACTGCTCCTTCACTTCCGCATTCAGTTCTAGCGGATGAATCAGACCGATCATCCCATTCTCTGGCAGTTCCAGTTCCTCTTCGTCTGCTGTATTAAATGTACCATCCTCCATATAGCGGAAAGTTTGAGATACTTTCCCTTCAATATAAAGTCCCCAGATCAAACCAATTGCAAATTGATGCATAATAGGTTTACGGACAAATAAATCTGTCCATTCCTGTACGGTCCATTTCCGATCACTGGACAATGCCAGTTCCAGGCGCAGCTTCTGTGCCGAAACCGTGGTCTTCATATCCTTTTTCATCTGCTTAAATGCATTATAAGCATCCTGTGCAATTTTCTGTTCATCCGTTTTACCCGGTGCAGGCATACTCTTTAATTTTTTACCCTTCTCATCAAAAATCTCCAGTTCCAACGCCGGGGTTAGATATACTGTAAAGGATCGTTTGCCATAATCCACAATCTGCTGACAGTTTTCATCAAATCCAAGATCTGGTACAATACGATCAGAAAGCTGCTCCACCGTGATTCCCAACTCTTTAGCCGCATAACTCAGCGCATCTCCTGCAGCCTTTTTCACCTGACGGAACTTACACTTTCTGGACATACTGTCCACCGCCATTAGTGCCCCATCACCCGGATGCAGCGCCAGAGCAAAGACAGCTTCCGCTGCGATCGCACTACGGGACAGATCCGGCCACTGCAGAATCTGCTTTTTCAGCGCCGGTACAATTTCAGCGCTACCATGAATAGATGCAAAATACAGCACCCACTTTTTCTTGGCCTGAGCTCCCTCTGCCAACCAGCGCTCAAAAACTTCCAGCGCAAACACACCCAGAGACTCTTTTTCCAATTCTTCTGCAAGCTGGGCGGCCGTTTTACTTACCCCCAACACATTCATTCCCGCATATGAGAGCATTAATGCGCACAAGTAATCCTGGGAGGCTATAGTTCCATCCTTTTTCTTTACTTCAGGCATGGGGTTGGCATAAATCCATGCCAATATATTCTTTTTATTGCCCTTTATCAATTCAGCTGCCAGCTGCTGAGTGTCATTGACTGCCTTCCCACTCTCTGTATTAATGACCGTTCTTAGCTTCTCAAGAAGTTTAGCGCTCTTTTCATTATCCATGGCAGTTCGCAGCGACTGACGACTTTCTTCATTATTATATTCACTCAAAATATCAATCGCCAGTTCTCGCTGAGCTGCTTTTTTAGAATTTAATTTTAAGGACACTTTATCATGAAGTTCAGGACATCTTTGCAATATCTGGATCAGTACATTCCGACCCGCTTTTGCACTTTCATCAAAATAGTTCAACAACAGTTCGGCATTCTTTGGATCTTCCTGGTACAAGAAGACATATAACCATGCCCGAGCCTCTGCTCCTGCCTTAGAAACTGCCGCCAAAAAGTCTTGCGGATTCTCCTCTAATACCTGATGAAAAATCTCCCGCACAGCTTGATCAAAGACCTCATCGTCTGCTCTTACATATCTTCTTCCATACATTATAGGATTCGTCACCAGATCTGCTCTATTCAAGTTAGAATACCAACCATCCTGCACGCAGCGCTCAGCCACAGGAACGATAAAATCCTCCTGAGGATATACTTTTCGCATGAGTACCAATACTCTTCGCAAATATTCTAGTTCCAGATTACTTTTTCCCGTTTCCTGATATCAGGAAGTTGCATAGCCCGGAAGCGTTTTCCACATCCACATATGCATCTTAACCCCAGTCTCATCCAGATCGTGAATCTGACGATATCGGTTAAACATTATTTCTTCTATATTGCTTCCTCTCCATTTGGAGTCGCTATATTTCTGAAGCTTATTCCACCACTCAGAGCCATCCGTTTTACCTCGAATAAAGTCAAACAACAAATTTGCGTATTCTGAATTTACTTTTCGAACCTCTTCCACAAATCGTTCTACACCTTCATTCGCCAGAATTTCTAATTGTTCATTTTTACCAGCTATTTTCAAAGCTTTCAGCAAATTTTTACTGTCCCAGATATTTCCTTCATTTATGACTTCCATAAACATATCCATATCTTTCCTGCAGTAAGGGACAAAATATTTTTCATTTATCCGGCCGTTAGTCATCCAAATAATATATTCCTTCGTCAGGTCCCGCCCCAGCTCAATCTTTTGAATCCCCTCTAAGAACTCCTCTCCCACACAATGATAACAGGCTCCATAACATTCCTGAGGCATCATTTTGCATACCCGCAGCCATCGCTGTACTCCTTGGTCCGATATATTTCGAATCAGCCAACTAATAGAACTTACCATTCTCTTAAACCTGACATCCTGAGTTTGCACAATCAGAGGAATTGCCTTTTCAACTTGTCCCTCGATCTTAACTAACCACTCACTGCGTTGGATTTGCTTTTCATCCTCATTTCCATTGATTTTATCTAAAACCTTCTGCAATCCTCTCGGCGACTGACATTCCTCTTTTGTAAATTTAGATAAATACGCTGCAACTAACACCCATCGGGCATTTCCTGTACACTTTCGGGCAGCCAACAATAACTCCTCCGGATCCTGCCCTTGTTGAGCCTGCCACAGCCCTGTCCAGTTCAATCCTTGAACTAGAATGCCGTACAGCATCCATCTGGAAACTCCACTGGAAATGAGGTCTTGAATATCCAGCTCTGCCACTCCAAACCATGCCATTTCCCGGCCGATCCAAAATAACATCCTAACATATCGAACCAACAGTTCTTTATCATGCTTATTCAAATATGCTGCACCATCATTGCACACAGGGAAACGTCTCCACATAGCAGTATGTGTCCCTGAAACCGGACAGGCCGTCCCAGGTGCAAAACTTTTTCTCGTCAACAAGTCCAAAAAAGTTTTATCCTCTAGAGTTCCTTCCAGCCATGACTCTACTTGATCAATCGCTGTCTGAGACTGTCCCAGTTCCTGCAAGGCACGTCTAAAACATTCTACATATCGGCTTTCTGCATTTCTAATATCCCTCATCCTGAAACCTCCTTCTGATTACATTTTACCTGTTCCCATTCCAATTTTTTTGCCATGTTCTCCTGATATCTCACACACGCGGTAAAATCCGCCATTACTACACTCCAAGATTTTTTTAGTTTACCATACTGTGTTTCCAAATCCATTGCTAATGCACATATCAATTGGCTGCCGTAATTCATTCCACACTGACTGTATTCCTCTGCCAACTTGAGTAATCCGGCACATATAGATTGATTACTACTATTATAACCGCTTTGTACCAACATGGTCAAGTACCCTTTTAACTCTTCACAAAGATCCTGCAATATCTGTAGTTCTTCCTGATGATATTCTCTCCGCGCCTCTGTTTTATTCTTCGCTGTAAGTGTTCCATAGAAGATCTCAATGGGTTCCATCTTAACCTGCCCCTCTGATAAATAT
>JAFUJY010000317.1 GCA_017467985.1 Bacillota bacterium | reverse complement strand
GTGTAGTTGGTGCTGGAATCATCGTCTTCACTGCCCATGGTGTTTTCACGGATCAGACCGAAAACATTCTCGGCCACAGCGGACTCATACTGAGGCTCAGTGATAAAGCCCTGATCACGCATGGCCTGCAGAACCGTAACCTGACGTTCACGACAGGCTTTTTGTTCACTTACCGGGTCAAAATAGGAAGGTGCATTCAAAACACCGGCCAGAACCGCGGCCTCGGCAATGGAGATCTCATCCACATTCTTGTTGAAGTAGAAGCGGGATGCGGACTGCACACCGTAGTTACCGTTACCGAAGTTAACGAAGTTCAGATAGGTTTCCAGAATCTTACGCTTGGCGGCAGTTTGCCCCATTTCGGTAGTCAGCTGATACTCATACTGCAGAGCCATATACCACTCCTGAATCTTACGGGTCATGGCTGTATCAGAAGTCAGCGCCAGGTTCTTAATAACCTGCTGAGTGATGGTACTACCACCCTGAAGGTCGCCACCCTGGAAAATCTGAACACCGGAACGGATGATACCCTCGATATCAATACCATTGTGCTGGTAGAAACGGGAGTCCTCAATGGCCACAACAGCCTGCTGCACATGCTGAGGGATATCATTAATAGATACCTCAGAACGCATGACAGATGTGTAGATGGGCGTCATCTGATTGCCTTCCGCATCATAAATGTAAGATGTAAAGTCTTGAATGGTATAATCATCCTTCAGCGGAGAGTCATCAATAATACCCATGAAGGCACCCAACAAGACACCTGCAACAACAAAGATGGCGGCCAGCACGGAGATACATGCCACACGCAATACATTTAACCAAATTTTTGAAACCAGACGCTGATGGTCAAAGCCACGCTCAATACGCTTGCGTTGGTTTGATTGTTTACTGTAATCCATAATAACCTCCTTAATAATATGCCGAATGTCATCGGGAAAAAGACACCAACATACAATATATTATACCAAGAAATTGGAATAAAGAAAAGAGTTTCTTCATAATTTATTTGTTAATTTTGTTTAAGGAGTGAAAATTGGCTTGAATATCAGGAAAAATCCATATTTTGGCCCGAAAAAAAGGCCAATTCTTAAGAAAAAATGGCTGGCAGTTGGCCTTTTGCTGCTGTTAGGATGGTATATCATCGGCTTTTATAATAACCTGCGGCCTTACATACTGGCATATGCCCGCATGAATGCGGAATCTCTGATGAGCACAATTGCCAATGAAGCCCTGAGGAAGAGTCTGGCAGAATTCGAAAAAAACACAGAGGAGCTGGTACAGTATTACTATGATGATGCTGGCAATATTGTGGCCTGCGGTGTGGATACTGTGGGCATCAGCAATCTGTCAGTAGATATACTCTCAGCCATGGACGATTATTTTTCCCAGCATGATTATTTGGAATTTGACGTGCCAGTGGGAGCCGCTTTGGGAGAAACGGTGTTTATTGGCTGGTGGCCGGATATTCCCTTCAAGGTCCGTTTGATTGGCAACGCGGATATCAGTTATGATCGAGCATTTGAGTCGGTGGGAATTAACCAGGTAAATCATCGGGTATGGCTGGAATTAAAGTTTACCATTCAGGTATCTGCACCGCTGGTAAATGACATTATGGATTCCAGCCGCACCTTGATGCTGGTAGATCGCACCTTCTCAGGGGATGTGCCATTGATTTTTATGGAATAGGTATAGGAATTCGCGACAAGATGTGGTATAATGATACTAGGGTCAAAAGGTCATATGGTTTCATGCTGGCATGAAACCATATGACTATGATATAATGTGGATAACACACTCCAAGGAGGAATTTACCATGAGATGGCTGACACGAGACAAAAGCTTTTATCGTTCGTTATTTGCACTGGCAGTACCGGTGGCGCTGCAGAACTTGATTACTTTTTCGGTAAACTTTGCGGATAACTTGATGGTTGGTGCATTGGGCGATGCAGCTGTCTCAGGTGTATATATGGGAAATCAGATCCAGACCCTGCTGCAGATGGTTTCCGGCGGTATTGAAGGTGCACTGCTGATACTGGCAGCCCAATACTGGGGAAAGAAGGATACTGGCAGTATTCGTAAAATCGTGGCCATCGGTGTGCAGTTTTCGGTGATTTTTGGTGTGCTGATTACATTGATCTGCAGTTTGTTCCCAAGAGGGATTTTGCGAGTTTTTTCGTCGGCGGATTCGGTCATTGATGCTGGCGCCCAGTACCTGCAGATCGTATGCCTGTCCTATTTGTTTTTCTGTGTTACCCAGTCGCTGATTGCGGCCATGCGCAGTATTGAAGTGGCCAAGATCGGTATGCATGTGTCGCTAATCTCGCTTGCAGTGAATGTGGGGCTAAATTACGTGTTGATTTTCGGTAAGCTGGGTCTGCCGGCGCTGGGTATCCAGGGTGCAGCCATTGCTACGGTGATTTCTCGCGTGGTGGAATGTGGCGTGATGATTTTCTATGTTGCCAAGGTGGATAAGACCTTAAAGCTGAAGTTCAGTGATCTTTTGACCAGTGATCGCTTGCTGCGTAAGGACTTTATTCGAAATGGCATTCCCATTGTGGGAGGAAATGTGGTGTGGAGCATTAACCTGATGACCCACACAGCGATTTTTGGCCGTTTTCCGGAGACGGTTACATCCGCAGTTAGTGTGGCCAATACCATGAACACTTTAGGATATGTGGCCATGAATGGCATGTCGTCGGCGGTGGGCATCATTACCGGTAAGACAGTGGGAGCCGGAAAAAAAGAATTGATGAAGGAATATGCCCGTACGGTGCAGCTTTTGTTCCTTGGATTAGGATTTTTGACCGGCGGAACCATTTTCCTGCTGAAAGGTCCTTTTGTGGGACTATATACTGGCATCAGTGCAGAGGCTGCTAAGCATGCCCTGCAGTTCATGACAGTGATGTCCGTCACCTTTGTCGGGACATGTTATCAGGCCGCTTGCCTGGCAGGATTGGTCAAGGCGGGGGGAGATGTGTCCTTTGTCTTTAGAAATGATACCATTTTTGTATTTTGTGTGGTGTTGCCATCGGCCATCATTGCGGCCTGGCTGGGAGCACCGGCCTGGGTGGTCTTTGCCTGCCTCAAGTGTGACCAGATTTTGAAGTGCATTGTGGCTGTGGTGAAGATAAATAGCTTTAATTGGATGAAGAATTTGACGAGATAAAAAGAGACTCCTCTGTTTGGATGTTTTGTGCGAAGCACAACCTGGCCAAGCAGAGGAGCCTCTTTTTATACGCAATGTCGATTACCGAATATGTTGATTTAAAACCGAATGTGTGGTATTGTGAGTGTATCAGATCTGATAAATCACATACAATCGGAGGTTTTGGTATGTTTATGGAAGAACGTCAGCAGGAAATTGCTGAATGTATTGAGCAGAAGGGTAAGATTTTTATTGGGGAAATTGTTGAAAAGTATGGCATTTCGGAGGAGTCTGCCCGCCGAGATTTGCGGATTTTGGAAAAGCAAGGACGGTGTAAGCGTACCCATGGCGGAGCGATACGACTGCAGCAGGTGAGTGTCAGACCGGCAGCGGATCGAGATTTTTCTAAGATGGAAGTCTGGGATAATTATCGGGAAATTGCCAGAGCAGCTGCGGAGAACATTCATAAAAACGATGTGATCTACCTGTGCGGTGGTTCCTTTGGTTTTATCATGTTGGGATTTTTGCCTAAGGATATTCATTATACGCTGGTAGTGAATTCTGTGGATATTGCAAAAGAGCTGCGGGCATGGGAAAATGTGGATGTGTATGTGGCCGGCGGCAAGATGCGTACCAGTGGTTCTTTGGTAGATAGTCTGGCAGCAGAATTTATCCGTCGGATTCATTTTGATTTATGTTTTCTCACAGGGGCAGGGTTGAGTGCCAGCTTTGGGTTATCCAATGGCACGGCAGAGACGGCAGCTTTTCAACGGGCAGTATTGAGTAATAGCCGAAAAAAGATTTTACTCATGCCCAGTGCCAAAATCGGCGTGGATTCT